>CANCDA010000005.1 GCA_947374705.1 Comamonadaceae bacterium
GCGAGCGCGACGCTGATCTTGGCAGCACCCTCGTCGGTCGTGGCCGTGCCGATGACCTTCAAACCACGCTGCGCCAACTCATGTGCAATGGATGCACCAATGCCGCGCGAAGCCCCGGTGACCAGAGCGACTTGGCCTTCAAATTTAATTTCACTCATGCCAATAATCCTTTCACTTCCGCCAGCGTGACGGGGTCATACAGCGCCATCCCGTTCAACTCGGGGTCAATGCGCTTGACCATGCCTGCCAGCACCTTGCCCGGCCCACATTCAACCAAAGTCGAGATGCCATGCGCCTTGATCGCTTGCACACACTCCACCCAACGCACCGGGCCAAAGGCCTGTCGGTAAAGCGCATCACGGATACGGTCTGAATCCACCTCCACCGTCACGTCAATGTTGTTGATCAGCACCATTTTCGGTGCAGAAAACTCCACAGTCTCCAGGCGCTCACGCAAGCGATCTGCGGCAGGCCGCATCAGACTGGAGTGAAACGGCGCGGACACGGGCAAGGACAAAGCCCGTTTCGCGCCATTGGCCTTGAGAGCTTCACACGCCTTCTCAACGGCGGCTTTGCTGCCAGAGATGACGGTTTGTGCCGGGTCGTTGAAGTTAGCCGCCTCGACCACTTCCAAGGAGTCAGCGCCGAAGGATTGGGCTACCTCAACACAAATCGCCATCACCTTGGCCGCATCCATACCCAGAATGGCCGCCATGGCCCCTGCACCCACAGGCACAGCCTCTTGCATGGCTTGCGCGCGAAACCGCACCAGCGGCACGGCCTGCGCCAAGCTGAGCACGCCCGCCGCCACCATGGCCGAATACTCGCCCAATGAATGACCCGCCACCGCAGCCGGGGCCAGCCCAGTCTCCGCCATCCAGGCGCGGTAAGCCGCCACGGCCGCGACCAGCATGACGGGTTGGGTGTTGGTCGTCAGCGCCAAGGCTTCTTTGGGGCCTTCTTTGATCAGCTTGGCGATGTCCTCGCCCAAAGCCTCCGAGGCTTCGCGCAGGGTCTCCAACACGATGGGGTGATCACCCCAGGCGTCGAGCATGCCGACCGACTGCGAGCCCTGGCCCGGAAAGATAAATGCAAATGGCGTCATGGTGTGAACAAGAAATTCATATCAAATGCGAACGCAGGCCAACAAAGAATTGCGTTGACTGCTAGAAATTAAGGAGCACGGCACCCCAAGTGAAACCGCCACCCACGCCTTCAAGCATGAGGGTGTCACCTTTTTTCACCTGCCCGGCGCGAACCGCATGGTCCAGCGCCAGCGGGATGGAGGCTGCTGAGGTGTTGCCATGTTGATCGACCGTGACCACCACTTTGTCCATGGGCAGCTTGAGCTTTCGGGCCGTGCTTTGCATGATGCGGATATTGGCCTGGTGCGGGATCAACCAGTCAATATCAGCCTCAGTCAAGTTAGCCTTGGCCAGCACGGCGCGGGCGGCGTCTTCCAGCACACCCACGGCCAGCTTGAAGACGGCTTGGCCGTCCATCTTCAGCACCGGGTCGCCCAGCGCCACGCCGCCAGACACATGTCCCGGCACGCACAAAATGCCCACGTGCTTGCCATCGGCGTGCAAGTCGGTCGCCAAAATGCCGGGCGTATCTGAAGCCTGCAGCACCACAGCACCGGCACCGTCGCCAAACAGCACACACGTGGTGCGATCCTTAAAATCAAGAATGCGGGAAAAGACTTCGGCACCGATCACCAGTGCTTTGCTGGCCGCGCCAGTCTGGATCATGGCGTCGGCCACGGTCAGCGCATAAACGAAACCACTGCATACGGCTTGCACGTCAAACGCCGCGCAGCCATTGGCCCCCAGCTTGTTTTGGAGAATGCAGGCGGTGGAGGGGAACACCATGTCCGGCGTGGACGTGGCGACAATGATCAGGTCAATCTCGTTGGCCTGAAGGTTCGCGGCTTCTAACGCCTTGCGGGCAGCCTCTAGCGCCAAGTCACTGCTGCAAACGTCTGGCGCTGCAAAGTGGCGGGCGCGGATGCCGGTGCGCTCCACAATCCAGTCATCGGTCGTTTCAACCCCTTGGGTTGCCAGCTCGGCCACCAGATCGACATTGGTCAAGCGACGGGGGGGCAAGTAGCTGCCTGTGCCGGTAATGCGGGAATAACGTCTCATTAATTTGGGGCTTGATTTCTCGGCTCAGTTTAAGGCGCAGTAGCGGCCAAAAGCGGCGCAGCATGTGCGATGCGAGTCTGAACCCGATCAAGCAAGTTGTTTCGAGCCGCATCATACGCCCGAGTCAGGGCGACTTCAAAAGCCATCTCATCGGCTGAACCGTGGCTCTTGAACACCAGACCACGCAAACCCAACAAGGCTGCACCGTTGTAGCGCCGATGATCAACTCTATTTTTAAAAGCAGTAAGTACGGGTTGCGCGCAAATGGCGGCAAATTTGGTAAAAATATTGCGCGAAAACTCGGCGCGCAAAAACCCACCAATCATGGAGGCCAGACCTTCACTGGCCTTGAGCGCCACATTGCCCACAAAACCATCGCACACCACGATATCGACCGTGCCCTTGAAAATATCGTTGCCTTCGACATTGCCAAAGAAATTCAAGTCACCCGAAGCCGCCGCTGAGCGCAGCAGCTCGCCGGCTTGCTTGATGACTTCGCTGCCTTTGATGACTTCTTCACCGATATTGAGCAAGCCGACAGAGGGATTTTTCTCGTCTTTGAGCGCCGACACCAGGGCCGAACCCATGACCGCAAACTGAAGCAGGTGCTCCGCTGTGCAATCAACATTGGCACCCAGATCCAGCACCGTGGTCGACCCCCCCTTGGCATTGGGCAATTGCGTGGCAATGGCGGGGCGATCAATGCCATCCAGGGTTTTAAGCAGGTAACGGGCGATGGCCATCAAGGCACCGGTATTGCCAGCCGACACAGCCGCTTGGGCCGCACCGTCCTTGACCTGCTGAATCGCCACGCGCATGGACGAATCCTTCTTTTTGCGCAGCGCCACTTCCAGCGGGTCATCCATGCTGACCACCTCAGTGACCACAACCACTTTACCGCGCGGATGGGAGAAGTCCTTGAAGCTCTCAGCCAAACCGATCAACAAAAGTTCCGCGTCCTGGTGTTGATCCAGAAAATGGCGACAGGCCGCCAGCGTCACCCGCGGGCCGTGATCCCCACCCATGCAATCCACCGCCAAGGTAATCACAGGCTTGGGGCGCGTTTGAGTGCGCTAAAAGCAAATAGGGTCTGCATCATGACAAAGGCCCGAGGCCACCTGTCGGTAGCATCGGGCCTTGGTGTAACTGGCACTATCAGGCTTCAGACTTGGTCTTGAGCACTTGACGCCCACGGTAAAAACCGGTGGGGCTGATGTGGTGACGCAGGTGGGTTTCACCGGTGGTGGGTTCCACCGCAATGCCCGGCACATTCAGGGCATTGTGTGAACGATGCATACCGCGCTTGGACGGAGATTTTTTATTTTGCTGAACGGCCATGGTCGGCTCCTGGTCTGTTTGTCCTGCGAACACCGCTGGACAAGGGTTTACTTAATTGGGGCGGGCTGCGCGTTTGGGTGCGCGCGAAGCCTCAAATTATAGCCTAAGTGCCTGATTTATCGATCTTGAGCTGAGCCAGCACGGCAAATGGGTTCGGTTTTTGCCCCGATGGCGCCTCAAAATCCGGGTCTTCTGCGCTCAGTTTGACGGCTGTTGGGCACGACCCGTGCAGGGGCACTAGGGGCAGGGCCATCAGCAATTCATCTTCGATCAGCGCGGTCAAGTCGAACTCGCGGCTCATGACCAGCACATCTTCTTCAGCTTCATCGTCTTGTTCTTCGGCCAACTCCTCGGTTGCCACAAATCGAAAAGAGCGATCAACAGCCACCGGGATCTCGGCCGGACCCAGGCAGCGCTGGCAAATTTGTGACAGCGTGACCTTGGCACTCAAATGCAACCACACGTCCTCCTGCCCACCCAAATCCTCACTCAATTCGCCATCCGCGCGCCATTCAACGCACTGGTCAGCCCCTAAGGCTTGAGACTCATCCCTGAGTCGTTCAAACTTTTCGAGCGGATCACGCCCTGACAAATGGGAAGCGGCCTTGGCAAAGGCCTTGATATCGAGAAGAGGGGCAACAAACGCTTGTGACATCCCCTCAGTGTAAGAGAATCACCGCATGCTTCACACCACTCCCCGCAAATTGATCTTGGGCTCGACCTCAGCCTACCGCCGTGAATTGCTGACCCGCCTGCGCCTGCCGTTTGAAGTGGCCTCGCCCGAGGTGGACGAAACCCCTCAAGCGAATGAAAGCCCGCATAACCTGGCCTGCCGTTTGGCGCTGGCCAAGGCCCATGCGGTGGCCGAAAAACACCCCGCTGCCGTGGTGATTGGCTCTGACCAGGTGGCTGACCTCAATGGTCAACCCTTGGGCAAACCCGGCAACCACGAACGTGCCGTCGCCCAACTGCGCTTGATGCGTGGCAAGTGGGTGGTCTTTCAAACCGCCGTCGCCGTGGTGTGCCGCGACACGGGCTTTGCCGAGGTCGATCTGGCCGCTGTGCGGGTCAAATTTCTCGACCTGAGCGATGCACACATCGAAGCCTATCTGCGCGCAGAGATGCCTTACGACTGCGCTGGCAGCGCCAAAAGCGAAGGCCTGGGCATCGCCCTGCTCGAATCCATCGAAAACGACGACCCTACCGCGCTGATTGGCCTGCCGCTGATCCGCACCTGCCACTTATTGCGCGCTGCGGGTCTTGACCTACTCACTCCTCAGGAGGCGTTTTGATGTCTGCACCCCCGCCACCGGCGCTCGGTCGCCTGTTTTTAGTCCCCGCGCCACTGGACTTCGGCTGCACCACGCAAACACCTTTGCAAGACGTGCTGCCCATGGGCACGCTGACTGTCGCCGCTCGCTTGGAACACTGGGTGTGTGAAAACGCCAAAAGCGCCCGGGCTTACCTCAAACGCGTGGGCGAAATTCAACCCTTGGCCTGTGCCATTCAAGCCCAACAAATCCAGGAACTTCCACGAGAAGTTCACAAAAAAGGCGACCACTCCGGTGGCTTCGACGCCCGCCCCCTGCTCGCCCCCGCTCTGGCCGGGCATGACCTGGGCCTGCTCAGCGAAGC
Source organism: Comamonadaceae bacterium (assembly GCA_947374705.1). Classification (GTDB taxonomy): domain Bacteria; phylum Pseudomonadota; class Gammaproteobacteria; order Burkholderiales; family Burkholderiaceae_C; genus CANCDA01. The sequence goes on from CANCDA010000005.1 coordinate 5,118, forward strand.
CGGTATGCCTGCCGTGGCCGACCCCGGCTCATCGGTGGTGCGCGCTGCTCATGAACTGGGCATCGAAGTCGTGCCGCTGGTTGGCCCGGTTTCGCTCTTATTGGCTTTGGCCGCCAGTGGTCTGTCGGGTCAAAATTTTGCTTTTGTCGGCTACTTGCCGCAAGACCCCGGCGAGCGGATTGCGCGCATTCACGAGCTGGAATCACTGGCCCTCAAAAGCGGACAAACCCAGCTTTTCATTGAAACCCCCTACCGCAACGCCGCACTACTACAGGCGCTCACGCAGACTTTGCAAGCCCACACCCGGCTGGCGGTCAGCAGTGGCTTGACATTGGCCAGCGCCCACAACCGCAGCCAACTGGTCAAGCAGTGGCGTCAACTTACCCTGCCGGGGCCAGACAAGCACACCCCAGCCGTGTTTGGGATCGGGCGCTGAAATCGGGCAGCGAAGCAGCTGCCTCAGCGCTGCGGCATGTCCTTGCTCGAATAACCCAGACTGACCGTCGCATCCGCAGGAATGGCAGGCATGGTCTGGTTCCAGGCCTCCCAGGCCTCGCGCATGGCCTGTAGGCGCAAAGGCTCACGCCCACCCAGGTTGGCGCGCTCGCGCTCATCGCTCGGGATGTTGAACAGGTAGTCGTTGCCGTCAACACGCAGGTATTTCCAATCGCCGTCGCGCATAGCGCGTTGCCCCCGGTGGTTCATGCGCCAGTGCAAGGGCCGTGCAAATTCATGGCCTGTCGCTTGCAGCACCGGCAGCAATGAAACCCCGTCCAGCGCATAAGTAGGATCGGCCCCCACCCCAGCGGCATTGAGTAGCGTGGCCGACCAATCCATGGTCAGGCAGTGCTGTGCGCTGAGACGCCCAGGCGCGATGATCCTGGGCCAATGCGCGATCCAGGGCACGCGAATGCCGCCCTCGGTCAAATCCATCTTGCCGCCCACCAGGGGCCAGTTGTCAGAAAACCGCTCACCACCGTTATCGCTGGTAAACACGATCAACGTGTTGTCCAACTGACCATTGCGTCGCAGCGCATCGATCAACCAGCCTATCCCCTCATCCATGTGATGGATCATGCGGTGATAGGTGTGGATGTTGCCGCCGTGCAGATGAAACAGGTTGTCTTTGACCTCTTGCGCCAGAGCCTGATCGTCACGCGTTTCCCAGGGCCAGTGCGGGGCGGTGTAGTGCAGGCTGAGCAAGAAGGGCGCGTCTTGTTGTGCCATGCGGTCCACATACGCCACCGCTCGGTGCGAGAGCAAATCCGTCAGGTAACCCTCTTCGGCATGCGCTTGCTCGCCCAGGTAGAGGTCATGCGTGCCGTTGTTGCTGCAATGGGTGAAGTAATCCACACCGCCCGACATGGGGCCAAAGAATTCCTCGTAACCCGATTTCAAAGGCCCAAACACGGGTGGATAGCCCAAGTGCCATTTTCCGATCAATGCCGTGCGGTAACCACGGTCTTTGAGCAGCGAGGGCAGTGTGGGATGCTCCACCGGCAAGCCCAGCGTGGTGCTGCCCTTGCTGCGGCTGTTGATGGGCTCTTCGGCCGCGCCACGCAGGCGGTACTGGTAGCGCGCGGTCATCAACGCAAAGCGCGTGGGCGAGCACACCGGTGAATTGGAATAGCCTTGTGTGAACCTCAGGCCCTTGGCCGCCAGCGCATCGAGCACGGGTGACACCTTGCCAAAGTGCGCTTCCCGGCCACCATAACAACCCAGATCGGCAAAGCCGAGGTCGTCAGCCACAATGAAAATAAGATTGGGGCGTTCCATGGCAAACACTCACTCCACCTTCATGCCGGTGGCTTGCACCACACGAGCATAGCGGGTTGACAAATCAGCCAAACGCTTTGCAGCAATCGCCCCTGTTTGTCCTTCAAAATTCAAGTCAAGCAGACGCATGCGGACCTGCACCTCGGGGCGTTTGAGCGCCTCCACGATGCTGGCTTGCAGCACCTGAACCACAGCTTCGGGCGTGGCGCTGGGCACCATCACCAGGTAGAGCACCTCTTGCTGTAACTCAGGCAGTCCCAGCTCCGCCATCGTGGGCAGATCGGGGGCTAGCCGGGAGCGCTGGGCGCTGGTCACGGCCAGCGGGGTGATCTTGCCCGCCTGCACCTGGGGCAGCATGCCGGGCGTGGCCAGCACGCCGCCATCCACTTCCCCGGCCACCACCGCCATCACGGCAGGCGTGTTGCCTTTGTAAGGGATGTGCGTGATTTTGAGGTGGGCCGCATCGCTGAACACTTGGGCCGCCAAATGGCCAGGGCTGCCGCTGCCGCCCGAACTCAGGTTCAACCCCTTGGCCTTGCCCGTTGCCACAAAATCTTTGAGTGACCTGATCCCGGTGGCTGGGTGCATGCCCAGCATCAAACCAGAAGAAGCCATGATCACCACGGGCTTGAGCTCTCCCGGCTTGAACGGCATGGCCTTGCCAAAAATATGCGGGTTCACGGTCAGACTGGTGTCAATGCAAAACAAAACCGTATAACCGTCAGCCACGCTCTTGGCCACGGCATCGGCCCCAATGTTGCCGCCAGCACCCGCCTTGTTTTCAACCACAAAAACCTGTTTGTGCTGCTCCTGTAGCACTTGCGCGACCGAGCGGGCCAGGATGTCCGAGGGGCCGCCCGGGGGGAAGTTGTTAACGAACTTGACGAGCCGGCTAGGGTAAGTCTCTTGCGCCCAGGCAGGCACAGTGATCCAGCCGCATAAAGCCATCATCAGCAGTGGCTGGACGAAACGGAGTAAAGCCCTTGTGCCCATCATGTCTGCCCCCTTGGTGAACGTTAGCGCACTGAGGGCAGCACTTTGAGCGCCCCCACCGCACCCTCACCCATGGCCGTGCCAAAGCGCTTGAACAAACGCTCGGCCACGTTTTCATGGCGGGTGTAGTCCACGATGTCTTCGGCCTTGACGATTTCACGTGCCACGTAGTCCAGGTTACCCAACTGATCGGCCAAGCCCAACTCGATGGCTTGCTGACCACTCCAGAACAGGCCGCTGAACATCTCGGGCGTTTCCTTCAGGCGCGTGCCGCGCCCGGCTTTGACCACGTCAATAAACTGCTGGTGAATCTGGTTCAGCATGCCTTGGGCAAAGGCCCGGTGCTTGTCCGATTGTGGGCTGAAGGGGTCCAGAAAACCCTTGTTCTCCCCCGCCGTCATGAGTCGGCGCTCCACGCCCAGCTTGTCCATCAACCCAGTGAAACCAAAGCCGTCCATCAACACGCCAATGCTGCCCACGATACTGGCCTTGTCCACAAAGATTTTGTCCGCAGCCACTGCAATGTAGTAAGCCGCCGAGGCACAAGACTCCTCCACCACGGCATAGACTGGCTTGTTGTGCTTGGCCTTGAGCCGCTTGATTTCGTCATTGATGATGCCGGCCTGCACCGGGCTGCCGCCGGGGGAGTTGATCAAGAGCACCACAGCCTTGGCACCCTCGTCCTCAAACGCGCTGCGCATGGCCGTCACCACAGGGTCTGCGCCCGCATCACTGCCCGAGGCAATCTCACCCTTGATCTCCACCAGTGCGGTGTGAGCCGAATGGATTTTTTTGGTCGGGCCACCCAAGCCGAAACCGAACCAAACCAGCAAGAGAAAAATCACCAGCCAGATCACACGACCGATCAACTTCCAGCGCCGCGCCACGCGTTGCTCTTCCAAGGCGGCAAAGGCCAAGCGCTCCAGCACGCTGCGCTCCCAGCCCCTATTTGAGGAAGACTCTTCTTTTACGACTGATTTGATCGCTTCTTGCGACGTTTTCTCAGGACTTTCAGGCGGGGTCATCACGGTTTCCAGGAATTCGGTGTGCTTGGGGTCGGTCATATCAAAACTCAAAAGGTTTCAGGTTGTAGGCAGTATGCCAGTGCACCACGCCGTCCAACTCAGACAGGTCAATTTTCACCAAGGCGCCGCGGCACGGCCCGCCACGACAAGCACCGGTCTCGGGCTGGTACATGGCCCCATGGGTTGCGCAAATCAACCAGCGCCCGGTGCTGTCAAAAAAACGGTTCGGCTGGAAATCCATCTCCATGGCCACATGGGCGCAGCGGTTCAGGTACGCATGGACTTGCCCCTCAAAGCGAATGGCAAAAGCGCGGCACGTCTGCCCCTGGTACACCACGTCAAAGGGCACAGCCAAGTCGCCGTCTTTCAAGTCCGATGCATTGCACAGCGCCAGCAACGAATCAGCCATAGTGGATCAGCCAGTCATGCAGCTCTCGCACCGAATGCGCCACAAAACGTGGGCTCAAGGCATGAAAAGCCCCAGGCTCATGCGCCCCGTAGCTCACACCCACGCTAGGGCAACCTGCATTGAGTGCCATCTGCAAATCATGCGTGGTGTCACCAATCATCAGCACGCGTTCGACGGGCACGTCAAACTCGGCCATCAACTCCTGCAACATCAGCGGATGCGGCTTGCCCGCAGACTCGTCTGCCGTGCGCGAGCCATCAAACACGCCCTGCAATTCCACGCTATGAAGCACCGAGTTCAAACCCTGGCGGCTTTTACCGGTGGCCACCGCCAGCCAATGGCCACGCGTTTTTAAGTCCGTCAGCATCTCAATCACGCCCGCAAACAAACTGAGGTCATCCTGACGCGCCATGTAGTGGTAGCGGTAGCGCGCACCCAGCTCCGGGTATTTTTCGGGCGGCACATCAGGCGCGGCATGGGCCAAGGCTTGGTTCAAAGCCATGCCGATGACATAGGCCGCCGCCTTATCGGTCGGCACCGTGCCCCCCACATCGCGCACTGCCAGCTGGATGCTGCGTGTGATGATGGCCGTGGAGTCAAACAGCGTGCCGTCCCAGTCGAAGGCGAGCAAGTCAAATTGGCGGGAGCGTGCGCTCTTTTGAGCCGTCAACGGGGATGAGTTTGAAGTGCTAGGGAGCGACATGGGTCAAAAATTGTTCAAGTTCAGGGGGTAATGGTGCCAGCAATTCGATGCGTTCATCACTCACCGGGTGGCTGAACTGCAAACGCCAGGCGTGCAGAAACATGCGTTTGAGCGACGCACCTGTGGTCGTCGTTTTAAAGTTCGTTTTTTGCAACGCCTTGTTCAACTCAAAATCACCATACTTGTCATCGCCTGCAATCGGAAAACCTTCAGAAGCCAAGTGCACGCGGATCTGGTGGGTACGGCCAGTTTTGATGGTGACTTCGAGAAGAGAAAAATAGCTGGGTGGCTTGGGTAAACCGGCCAGGCCCTGCGCCCACTTCGGGGAGACCGGTACGAGCTGCTTCACCTTCACCAGCGTCACCGACTTCATCCCGTCCGGATCATCGCGCGCCACCACCTTCACACGCCGCTCGCCATCGGGCAACAGGTATTTGTGCAGGGGCTTGTCCAGCACTCGTCTGTTGGATGGCCATTGGCCCACGACCAGCGCCAGGTAGGTCTTACCGGTCTCGCGTTCGCGGAACTGGTCTTGCAGCGCTTTGAGGGCGCTGCGTTTTTTAGCCAGCAACAAGACGCCGCTGGTTTCCCGGTCCAGCCGATGCACCAGTTCCAAAAATTTCGCCTCAGGGCGGGCCATGCGCAATTGCTCAATCACGCCAAAACTCACGCCCGAGCCGCCATGCACAGCCACGCCTGCGGGCTTGTCAATGGCCAGCATGGCCTCGTCTTCAAAAAGAATGGGGAACTCGCGCGCCGAGCCGCCCTTAGCCCCAAGACTCGCTGCGCCCTCGGCCATAGCTTGGGCCTTTTCCGCCACTCGCTCGGACATTCGCACCGGCGGCAAGCGCACCACGTCCCCGGTCTGGATCCGCGTATCGGCGCTGGCGCGGCCTTTGTTCACACGCACTTCACCACTGCGGATGATGCGGTACACGTGGGTCTTGGGCACGCCTTTGAGGTGGCGCATGAGGAAGTTGTCCAGCCGTTGTCCAGCCGATTCCTCATCGACTTCAAGGGATTTGACCTGGGGGATTGGGGCGCTTGGATTGCCCTCTATAATGTGTTTCACTAACGTTGTGCTGTAAGTGGTTGATTCGGATGGAGTTTAGTTCACCCATCACCCACAGCCCCGTTAGAAGGTCGATGTCACCGAGTCGTGCCGCACGCCAACCTCAAGCCAGAGCTTGCAGTGGCCTGTACAAGACCCGGCCAAACCGACGCATTGAAACACCGATACGGAATACCCAAACCTGGTAGCCATTTGCTTCCAGGCGGATCAAAGCGAAATGATTGTGTTGATGAGCCTGATTTTCAACTGCCTGGGGCGCACTACTGCGCTCACGGGTAGTGTTGATCGGCCCACAGTGTCTGAACCCCAGACACAAAGAGCTGCCAGCTTGGCCGCCACTCCACAAACGCATCCCCTCGCCCCCATCCACGCGCCTACACCACAACTCATTCTTTGAGTCTGCGGTTCTCCGGCAATTCCCTTCGTTTCAAAGCGTCAGTTTCGGCATCGTTTGCCCCATATGGGCAGGTGAATTGTTGAATTGAAAAGAGAAATATCCATGAAACGGATGCTGATTAACGCCACCCAGGCCGAAGAACGCCGCTTGGCCATTGTTGACGGTCAAAAGCTGCTCGACTACGAAATTGAAATTGAAGGGCGCGAGCAGCGCAAGGGCAATATCTACAAGGCCGTCGTCACGCGCGTTGAGCCCTCACTAGAAGCCTGTTTTGTCGATTACGGTGAAGACCGTCACGGCTTTTTGCCGTTCAAAGAAATCTCCAAGCAGTACTTCCAACAAGGCGTGTCCGCAGGCAATGCCCGCATTCAAGACGCCATCCGTGAAGGCCAAGAACTACTGGTTCAGGTCGAAAAAGAAGAGCGCGGCAACAAGGGCGCAGCCCTGACCACCTTCGTTTCGCTAGCGGGTCGCTACGTGGTGCTCATGCCCAACAACCCCCGTGGTGGTGGCGTGAGCCGCCGCATTGAAGGCGACGACCGTGCCGACCTCAAAGACGCGATGGACCAGCTGGAATACCCCAAAGGCATGTCCATCATTGCCCGCACCGCAGGCATTGGCCGCAGCGCGCCTGAGTTGCAGTGGGACTTGAACTACCTGCTCAAGCTCTGGAGTGCCATCGACGGCGCAATCAATGGTGCCAAAGGTGCCTTCCTGATTTACCAAGAGTCGAGCCTGGTGATCCGCGCGATCCGCGACTACTTCAACAACGACATCGGCGACATCCTGATCGACACCGACGACATCTACGAGCAGGCTCAGCAGTTCATGGCGCACGTCATGCCCGAGCATGCCGCCCGCGTCAAGCGCTACCGCGATGACGCCCCGCTGTTCAGCCGCTTCCAGATTGAGCACCAGATCGAGTCTGCCTACGCCCGCACGGTGCAACTGCCCTCGGGCGGCGCCATCGTGATCGACCACACCGAAGCCTTGGTCTCGGTGGACGTGAACTCGGCGCGCGCCATCAAAGGCAGCGACATCGAAGAAACCGCCACCCGCACCAACCTGGAAGCCGCTGATGAAGTGGCCCGTCAGATGCGCTTGCGTGACCTGGGCGGTCTGATCGTGATTGACTTCATCGACATGGAAGAGTCAAAGAACCGCCGCGAAGTTGAAAACCGCCTGCGCGATGCGCTGCGCCAAGACCGCGCCCGTGTGCAGTTCGGCACCATCAGCAAGTTCGGTTTGATGGAAATGAGCCGCCAGCGCTTGAAGCCAGCACTGTCCGAAGGCTCATCCATCCCCTGCCCACGTTGCGGCGGTGCGGGACACATCCGCGACACCGAAAGCTCAGCACTGCAAATTCTGCGCATCATTCAGGAAGAGTCCCAAAAGGACAACACCGCATCGGTGCTGTGCCAGGTGCCAGTGGATGTCGCGTCCTTCTTGCTCAACGAGAAGCGCACCGAGATCGCCAAGATCGAGTTGAAGCAGCGCATCAACGTGCTGATGGTGCCCAACAAATCGTTGGAAACGCCAAACTACAAACTGGAACGCCTCAAACACGACGACCCACGTCTGGACAACATCGAAGCCAGCTACAAACTGGCCGAAGAAGTGGAAGACCCCACCGCCGTGACGCGCCGCTCACAAGAGCCCACCAACAAGCAAACGCCCATCATCAAAGGCGTGTTGCCCGATGCACCTGCCCCCGCTGCAGCACCCCGTGCCATGGCCGCGCCGGTGAAAGAAGTTGTTCAAACCCAAGCTGCGCCCGCAGCCGTGGCAGCACCGGCCAGTGGCGGATTTTTTGGCTGGATCAAGAACCTGTTTGGCAGCGCGCCTGCCGCAACGCCCAAAGTAGATGCCAACACCGAGAAAAAAGACACCCAGCCTGAAGGCCGTGGTAACGCTGTCCGCGATGGTCAGCGCCCTAGCGGTGCGCGTGGTGAAGGCCGCAACGAGCGTGGCGACCGCAATGGCCGTGCTGGCCGAGGAGGTCGTGGTGGTCGCGACGCTGGCCAGGAAGCTGGCCGTGAAGGCGGCAGAGAAGGTGGTCGTGAAGGCGGACGCGGTGGTCGTGGTGGCCGCGAAGGTGGCCGTCATGAGCGTCCCGCGCCCGAGCGCATGGACGCTGGCAACTTTGACGCCAACGCAGCCCAGAGCGCCAATGCGCCCCAAGCCTTGGTAAGCGTTGAAGGTGCCAACACCGAAGCCCGCCAAGACCGCCCCCCACGGGGTGAAGGCCGTGGCCGCGGTGACCGCAACGACCGTGGCAACCGTGCTGAGCGTACCGATCGCGCAGAACGTCCAGATCGCCAAGATCGTCCTCAGCGCCCACAGCGTCAGGACAACCTACAGCCGACCGATGCAGGCGCTGACGAAGTCAAGCACCAGCCCGCACCAGTCATGGCACAAGACAGCGCGGATCACAACACGCAGCAGCCGACCGACCGTGAGGGCGCGCCTGCTGGCAACCGCGAAAAACGCTCACGTGACCGCTATGGCCGTGAACGCAACCGCGGCGAACGTGGAGATCGCGCATCCCGCAGCGACACCACTGCAGACCAGGAACACGGCAGCACCAACAGCCATGCCGATGCGCCTGTGACGGCACAAGCCAGCCCTGTGCAAGACAACCCAGCCCAAGCCGTGCCAGTGTCAAGCGCAGCCGCCATGCCCGTGGCTCTAGCCAGCCACGCAGAGACAAGCACGCCCAGCCACGCGCCAGTCGTGGCCGCACCCATTGCGGCACCTGCTGCACCAGCCCCCGTGGTCAAACCTGCGCCAGTGGTTCAAGCTGCTGCGACTTCGTCGCGTGAACTGCCCCGCGTCTCAGCCTTTGTGTTGCCCATAGAAGACCTCAACCAGGTCGCTCAAAACTCTGGGCTGCAGTGGGTCAATTCGGATAGCGCCAAGATCGCCGCCGTGCAGGCCGCCATTGCCTCAGAACCCAAGCCCACCCGTGTACCGCGCGAGCGCCCAGCGCCCGTCGTGATCACCGAAGGGCCCTTGATTCTGGTAGAGACCCGGCGCGATCTGAGCCAGATGGTCATGCCCGTGGAGCCGTAAAAAAGCACGCGGCTGAACTCAAAAAAAGGGGCACATCCGTGCCCCTTTTTTTATGCCTGTTCCCCTGGCAGGGTCTCAGCCGATCTTGCACGCCAAATCCCAATAGCTGCACACCTTATTGCCACCCATTTTTTGAGCCGCATCGACGGAATGCTCTGCGCGCTCCAGCGCGGTGGCGGGAGAATCTTCCATGACGATGCGGGTGAATCCAGCACTGATCGTCATATCTCCGACTTGCGAAAACTTCAATTTCTCGACATTGCCCCGCATACGCTCAAACGCACCCAGCGCCAGCGACTCTTGCGGGCAATGAAAGAGCACGACGAATTGATCGCCCGACAGTCGGTACAAGCGGTCATGCGTGCGAAAGGTGTTGCCCATGATGCGTGCCACCAACTTGGTCACCTCTTCCATCGCCAAGCGGCCATGCAAGTCATTGAGGGCTGAAAAGTTGTCAATCGCCACCATGCCTATCCAATAGTTGGGTGGAACGCGGTGACGTCGCTCTTGTTCTTGCTCTTGCACAACAGTCGCCCTGTCATCTGATTCATCACCATCGAGCTCATCCAAAACGGCACTGTAAAAAGCGTTGTCTAACGATTTACGGTTGAGCAAGCCCGTCAACGCATCCCGGTCGCTATAGGCCAGCAGCTTGAACATGTTGCAGTACACGTGGTGCAACTGGCCTATCGTTTGTAGATCCGAAACACTCAAGGTGTTCGACGAGTGGATTTCCAAAACTCCTTTCATCTCAGGAGAAAGGTCAGAGATCAAAGGGATGTAGGTAACGCGTGGCCCATGAGCCCCCGCCTTGGCAATTTCGATTTTGTCCCTATCCAGCAAACACTTCAAACGATCCGGCGCAGCCTCCAGCGGTTTCATGCTGGAAAAATCAATCCGCAGGGGATCGGCCACCTTGCCGCCGCCACCCGCATCCAGCGAAGCCATCTCAAACCAGCGCCGCACACCCACCTCACGCACCACATGGGCCACCAGCACGCGCCGTACAGGCAGCAAAGCGAGCACAGCCTTGGCCAGTGTGTACTCCAGGAAATCCCGGTCACGGTGGTCCGTGATCTGTATCAAATAGTCGGCCAAGCTTGTCATATATATCTTTTGTTATTCCTGTTCACCCTGTTTTTGCCGCTTGTCGCCAGGCTTCAATTTCGGCCTGAGGGTCTGCACGCTGCTGTGCCAATTGCGCCAAAGCTACCCAGGCTTGGCGCTTGAGCGGCTCACTCTGAAGCTGGCCCAAAGACTGACGCAGCAACTGTTGCGCCTTGCCCCACAGGCTCAGGCGCAAACAGGCAAAACCCGCCAAGTATTGCAACAGGGCGTCACTGGGTTGGCGCAATTGTGCCGCTTCAATGCGCACCAACCATTCGGCATCTGGCCCATCGGGGCTGAGCGCAAAGCTGCGATCCAACACCTGCACAAGCTCAGTGCGCTGGGCCACAGACAAGGCGGAGGGTGTGACCTGCAACATTTGCGCCCATACGGGCATCAACCACTGCTGGGCCAGCGCCACCTCCCCCCCCAGCAGCAACATCTGCTGCGCCGCCTGCGTGGCAACTTCCGGTGTGATTTGTTCTGACACTTCCAGTTGACGCCACGCCTGTTGCAATTGCGCTGGGTCGCGCGCGCCCTGGATCAGCTCCCGGGCCAAACCCTGCAAAATGCTGTGCGCAGCCAGAGGTGAAAAAGCGCGGTGCTTGGCCAGCAAACGCGCACTCTCCAGCGCCGCCTGCGTATGGCCGGCCAAGCGCTCGGCTTTGAAGCGCAGGCGCAAAGCCAAGGTACGGCGCGCAATGCCTTTAGGTAAGCCTGAGAGCAAGCCAAACGCCGCAGACACATCCCGGTCGGCCAGCGCCCAACGCGTGGCCCGCAACTGCGCACCTTCGATGAGATCTGCCTCATCCCGGCTGGGCTTGAGGTTCAACACCTGGCGGACATGCGCATCACGCCCACTGCGGTCAGCTAAGGCATGGGCGCTCTCAGCGGCCAGCAAATGGGCCATGGAACGCAGACGCGCGCCATAGGGCAAGGGGTCATCGCTGCGGGCCAAGGCTTGTTCTTGCAGCAACATACTCTCAGCCGATTTACGCGCCCGAATAAAGCGACCGGCCAGCAACTGCGCCAAGGCGTCGAGCAAGCCTTGTTGCAGCGCACGCTCTCTTTGCGACATGCGCCAGCGCCTGGCCTCGCCCGGCAGAGCCAACAGCACCGACAAGGCCCGCAGCGCCACATAGAGCGTGAAGAAAAAGCCCACGAGCAACAGCAACACCAGGTTGAGGGAGAGGTCAATGCGATGCGGTGGCCAAAACACGGTGATCGTGCCCTGGTTATTGCCCGCAAACAGGGCAATGGCCACGGCAATGCCAAACAGTGCCAGAAACCAGAGGAGAGTTCGCATGAGGATTTACCGGCCAGCCGCAGCCGTCGTCAACGCGGCCAGAGTGTCGTCCACACGGGGCAATTCCAGCGTTTTCATCTGCGCCTGCAATTGCTTGAGCAAGTCCGCCGCGACCTGGGTCTTGCGTGAAGACGCATCGAAATACGTGTGAAGAGAGGCCGCCACACCGGTCAAATCAGCGCGGGCCGCATCCAACTGACGTGCCAGCAGCCCTAGGCGGGCATTGAGCAAACGAAGTTTGAGGTTTTCACGCACAAAAAACGATTGGTCAGGTGAGAGCAGCACGGCCTCAGGGTGCTCTACTCGGCTCAAGCGTACCAAGCCGCGCAGCTCATCCAACACCACCGCCAAACTGCGCTGCCACCACGTCACGACGCTGTCCTCACGTTGCGGTTTGAGCGAACCGGTTGCCGCGACCTTGGCTACCGCATTGGCCAGCGGCAACTCATCGGCCAGTCGCACCATCTCATCCATTTTGACGAGCAAGGCCGGGGTGTCTGAGACCGTGGTGCCCTTGATGCGGCCCACGTCGCGCGCAATGGCGTTTTGCAGCGCACTCAAGCGGGGTTGAGCGGCGCGCGCCACGCGCTGCTCTGCGGTTTTGAGCGCAGCCAATAGCGGCTCCACGCTGCCGGTGAGTTGGGCTTGCTGTTGGGCCAGCCGCACGGCTGACTCGATATCGACCACCAGGTTTTCATCGCGTGAGCGCGACAGACTTTGCATCAGCTCTTCCAACTGGCTACGCTGCAAAGCCACCTCGTTTAAACGGGCTTGCATCACCGACTGGCGTGCCGCCGTCTCCAGCACCTGCTCTTGCGCCTGCTTGGCCAGGGTGCGTGCCTCTACCGCAGTCGCCCCTGAGTCGGCGCTTTGCCGAGCCAACTGTTCTTGAATGGTGGAGAGTTTTTGCCACATCAAGGCGCTCAACAACAGGGCCAGCAGTGCGATCAAGCCCAGCACCCACACACCGCGATGCAGGACTGGGCCCACCTCAGCCTGGGGCGCATCACCCGGTGGGGCGCTCTGGGGAGGATTGGACTCAGTGTTCATCGAATGGATTCTATCGAGCCCACGATGTCGGCCACCGTTGGGCGTGACTCACAAACAACACCAAATCCCGCCAACTTGACCGCCGCTGCGATGCGGGCATGGGTGGCGACTGCGCATGCGGCCGACCAATCCTGAAAAGGCAGGTTCACACGCAAGTTGGCTATGGCCTCGCTGCTGCTGAACAGCCAGACCGAGCCATCGCGTGCGGCGCTTTGAGCGAGTTGCTGCTGTGGCGTGTCGAACTGCGGACAAGCCCGCTGATACGCCACCACAAAATCCACCACCGCCCCGGCTTGAGTGAGGCGACTGGCCAACCAGTCGCGCCCTACACCTCTACCTTGCAAGTCACTCACGGCCTGACCATCACGGCCACGCACGATCAGCACCCGCTGGTCTGCCTGCACCTGCCCAGCCACCTGTTTCCACAGCGCCTCGGAATCAAACTGCGCGACTTCAAGCAACGGGGCATCCATCAACTCAGTCGGCACACCGGCCTGTTTCAAGGCCTGAACGGTGCCAGGCCCGGTTGCCCACGCACGTGGAATTGCTCTATTTTTAAGAGCTTCCTGTGCCATTAAGCATTGGACTTCAGCCGGTTTTGACGCAAAAAAACCAGCCACAGCATTAGCGCTGACGAACATCACGGCGGCGTAGCCGTCCAACTGTTGCCAAGCGTGCTGCACGGGGCTGGGGTCATCCACCGCAAGGATGTCAATCAAAGGCAAGGCCACGGCTTGCAAGCCCGCCTGTGACAGGGACTGCACCCATGCCGAAGCCTCTCGGGCCGGGCGGGTCACGATGACGCGCGGGCGGCTGGCTTGCTGCGTCAACGCTGTCATCAACGCAGAGGTCAAAGTGCAGCCGTCTCGGCGGGCGTGCTCGCCCCGGCACGTGCCATCGCAGCTTTCAGGCTGATGGCCACTTGCTCACCCAAACGTGTTGCGGCGTCCACGTCTTGCACCCCCGCGCTGGCCTGCGCATGCACCAGTGGGATGCGGCCCTCAGGGTCGCCCCAAATCGCTTCAATCGTCAACTGCTCACCGTCCAGCGTGGCAAACGCGGCCAGCGGCATGGAACAACTCCCGCCCATGGCCCGGCTCACCGCGCGCTCGGCGGCCACGCGCAGCCAGGTCGCACTGTGCGCCAGCGGCGCGAACAGTTGCATCACATCCGCACGCGCACTCAAAATCTCAATACCCAAAGCCCCCTGCCCAGCGGCGGGCAGCATCTCGTGCGGCTCAAACACAGCGCGAATTCTGGAGGCCAGCCCCAGGCGCTTCAAGCCTGCTGCCGCCAGCACGATGGCATCAAACTGCCCCTCGTCGAGCTTGCGCAAGCGCGTGTCCAGGTTGCCGCGCAAGGGCTCGATGCGCAGGTCAGGCCGCAGCGCACGCAGCAGCGCCACGCGGCGCAGGCTCGATGTCCCGATCACCGCGCCCTGCGGCAATTCGGCCAGGTTCGCAAAGCGATTGGAAACCAGCGCATCACGCGGGTCTTCGCGCTCCATCACGCAGGCCAGGCTAAAGCCTTCGGGCAGCGCCATGGGCACATCCTTGAGCGAGTGCACAGCCAAGTCGGCACGGCCCTGCTCAATGGCGACCTCCAGTTCTTTGACGAACAGGCCCTTGCCACCGACTTTGCTCAAACTGCGATCCAGGATTTGGTCGCCCTGGGTCGTCATGCCCAGCAGCGTGACCTCGTGGCCCAGCTCGGTCAGCAAGGTTTTGACATGTTCGGCCTGCCACAAGGCTAGGCGGCTTTCGCGGGTGGCGATGGTGAGTTTCATGGTTCTAATCAGTTGAGGACAGAGCTACGCTGCGCTTCGGTCTGTCCCGCAAAGTTTCAGTTTAGTTGAGGACAGAGCTACGCTGCGCTTCGGTCTGTCCCACAAGGTTTCAGGTTGGTCGATAGGTGCACTTGTCACCAATCGAATGGCGCTCCACCGTCACGGCGGACAGGCCAGGCAGGCGCGGCTCAAGCGACTTCCAGATGAAGGCGCACAGGTTTTCCAGCGTGGCCGGGCCTAAGCCCGCCACTTCGTCCAGGTCATGGTGGTCAAGTTGCTCGCGCACCCCCTCGATCTCGCGGCGCACAAAGCCCAAGTCCAGCACCATGCCCGAATGGCCCTTGGGTTCACCGCGCACGAACACTTCGGCGTGGTAGGTGTGCCCGTGCACGCGGCGGCTACCCTCGGCCTCAATCTCGCGCTTGAGCGTGTGCGCGGCATCAAAGAAAAATCGCTGGCTGATCTCAAACATCATCGAATCCCAATCATCTTGTGCGACTGCACGCTCAAACGCCACTGCGGATGCTGCTGGCAGTACGCAATCGCCTTGGCCGTGTTCTCTGCCCGGTCTGGCCCGTCCATCGCTTGCAAAAAGAAATGGTCAAAGGCCCAGCCCTCAAAGCGCGCCGGATCCACACCGACTTGCGGGTACACCAGCTTGAGCTCGCTGCCCGCTTTGACCACCACCTCGGCCTGTGCCTTGGGGCTGACGCAAATCCAGTCCAACCCCGGCGGTGGGGCCACCGTGCCATTGGTTTCCACCGCAATCATGAAGTCGCGTTGATGCAATGCACGGGTCAAAGCGGCATCCACCTGCAACAGTGGCTCACCACCGGTCAGCACCACCAGTCTATTTTTCCTGTCGCTTGAGGCCCAAGCCTTTTCCACCGCAGCGGCCAGTGCGTCAGCGGACACGAACTTGCCCCCGTCCGTGCCATCCGTGCCCACAAAGTCGGTATCGCAGAAGTTGCACACGGCCGTGGCCCGGTCTTCCTCCCGCCCGCTCCACAGGTTGCAACCTGCAAAGCGGCAAAACACCGCCGTCCGACCGGCCTGCGCGCCTTCGCCTTGAAGTGTGTAAAAAATCTCTTTGACGGAGTAGGTCATGCCTTGTTGTGCGTTGAATTGCCTGAACCTGCGATTTTCGCAGGTTCAGCGGATGCAGGTTGATTCAGAAAAACATCAGCACGACTGACCCACACGCGCAATGGCCTGGCCAGACACGGCCTGCAACTGCGCAGGCGTCACCCGATCCGATGCAATCTCGGCCAGGGGCAGTAGCACAAAGGCGCGGGTGAACATGCGGGGGTGGGGAATGACCAGCGTGGGGCTGTCCAGCGTCAACTCGTCATAAAGCAAGATATCCAGGTCTAGCGTGCGCGGGGCGTTGCGGTAGGGGCGCTGGCGACCTGCGTCTTGCTCTTGGGCTTGCAGGGCCTCTAGCAAGGCCTCTGGGCTCAAGGTGGTAGCAATCTCGGCCACCGCGTTGATGAAATCTGGCCCTGTCGCTTCCACCGGAGCGCTGCGGTACAGCGATGAGTGCGTCAACAGCGTGGTGTTGCGCAACTGGCCCAGGTTTTGGATGGCCTGCGTGACGGTGGCGGAGGCATCGCCAAGGTTGGCACCTAGGGCGATGAAGACCCGCGCGACTTTCATTCAGCCGACGATCCGCCCGCGTTCTCCGCCCCGCCTTTGGCAGCGCCAGAGCGCCTGCGGCGGCGGCGTTTTTTGGGCGCATCTGAGTTGCCATCAGCGCCCTCAAACAGGTCTTGCGTGCCCTGCGTTCGTTCTGTGTTGGAGGTGGCTGGCGACGTTGCACCATCAGACGCAGATGCGGGCGTACCAGCATCTGCCACAGGGCGTGGTTTGCGCGTGTGCACGCGGGCGGGCCCACGCGATTTGGGGCGCGCTTGCTGCTCTTCGCGCACGATGTCCACCAGGTCTTGGCGCAGGTTGTCGTCCGCCATGCTGAACTCTTGCCACCAGTCGGCCAGCAGCACATCCACCTCGCCGATGTCAGCGCGCAGGCGCATGAAGTCAAATGCGGCGCGAAAGCGGGGTTGATCGACCAGACCAAAGGGCGCGCTGCCCACGCGCTTCTCAAAGCGAGGCTGCATCATCCAGATTTCGCGCATGTCACCGGCCAACTTGCCCCGGCCCGACACATCGCCAATGCGGGCGTTGAAGACATCGTCAATCGCGTCTTGCAGCGCCGGGTGCGCGTGCTGCTGGTCCGCCACACGTTGCGCCCAGCCGTCACGCACGTCGGCCCACAGCACGCAGGCCAACAAAAAGCTGGGGGCGACGGGTTTGCCTTCGCCGACGCGGCGATCCGTGTCGGCCAAAGCGGCTTTGACGAAGGGCTGTTCGGCGCGCTCCACCACCACGTCCAACAGCGGGTAGATGCCGCGGGCCAGACCCAAAAATTTGAGCTGCTCGATGGAAGCCAGCGCGTGCCCGGTTTGCAGCAGTTTGAGCATTTCGTCAAACAGGCGGCTCTGCGGCACATCGGCCAGCAGCTCATGCGACTTGACCAGCGGCGCGGCCGTTTTGGCCTCCAGCTTGAAGCCCAGGCCACTGAGCTTGGCGGCAAATCGCACGGCGCGGATGATACGCACCGGGTCTTCGCGGTAACGCGTGGCGGGGTCGCCAATCATGCGCATGACACGGTTTTTGGCGTCTTTGAAACCGCCGTGGTAGTCCACCACCACCTGCGTTTCGGGGTCGTAGTACATGGCGTTGATGGTGAAGTCACGGCGCACGGCGTCTTCCTCCTGCGGGCCCCACACGTTGTCGCGCAGCACACGACCGGTGGAATCGACCGCGTGTTTCATGCCGGCGAGTTCGCCCTTGCTGGTGCGCTCGTTACCTTTGACCTGCTCGGCAGCGGCGTTGTCCAGGTAGGCACGGAAGGTGGAGACCTCAATCACTTCGTTTTCACGGCCCCGGCCATACACCACGTGGACGATGCGAAAGCGCCGCCCGATGATGAAGGCGCGGCGAAACAGGCTTTTGACTTGCTCGGGCGTGGCGTCGGTGGCCACATCAAAGTCTTTGGGGCGCAGGCCCACCAACAGGTCGCGCACAGCACCGCCCACGATGTAGGCCACAAAGCCCGCCTCTTTGAGGGTGTGCACCACGTCAATGGCGCGGTTGTCCACCAGTTTGAGGTCAATGCCGTGCACGGCCGCTCCGATTTCTTCGCGCTTACCGAAGGTGGGTTTTTTGCTGCTGGCGGGCCTTGAGGCTGATTTGCCGAGCAATTTTTCGATGAATTTTTTGATCATGTTTCTAAAAACTTGCGGGACAGACCGTCGTGAAACGAAGCTCTGTCCTCAACTGACTAGAGGGAACAGGTCGAGTATGCGCCATCCGCGCTGTAGCGCCAGGGCGCGCAGACGCGCATCGGGGTTGGTGGCCACCGGGTGCTGGGCCTGCTCCATCAGGGGCAGGTCATTGAAGGAGTCGCTGTAGAAGGTCACTTCCACATCGCTCCAGGCCAATTGCCTTTGATTCAGCCAGTCTTCAAAGCGCTTGACCTTGCCCTCTCTGAAGGAGGGGATGCCCTTGATCTCGCCGGTGATCCAACCCTTGCCATCGGGGGTCGAGTCGCGCACCAGCTCCACCGCAATCAGATCGGGCACGCCAAAGGCATCGGCAATCGGGCGGGTGACGAATTCATTGGTGGCGGTGACGATCAGCACCTGATCTCCCGCTTGTTGGTGGCCACGTACCAGTTCTAAGGCTTGCGGTTTGATGGCGGGCTGCACCACCTCAATCATGAAGCGTTCACGCGCGGCCAGGGCCTGGGTCTCGCCTTGCAAACGCGTGGCTTCGGTGGCGAAGCGCACGTAGTCATGCACGTCCAGCGTGCCCGCCTGGTAGTGGGCATAGAACTCATCATTGCGCTGGGCAAAGACCACCGGGTCGGTCCAGCCAATGGCGGTGGTGAAGCCGCCCCAAGCGTAGTCGGAGTCGATGGGCAAGAGGGTGTGGTCTAAGTCAAATAAAGCTATTTTCACGGGGTCACTTCTGTGTCGTCATGCGCGAAGGCAAGAACTCAAGGCTATAAATTGTCCAGCATGGATTTAATCAAAGGAATGGTGATGGCGCGCTGGGTTTGCAGGGCGTAGGCGTCGAGCTGATCGAGCAAAGCCATCAGGCTACCCAGGTCGCGGCTGAAGCGGGTGAGCATGAAATCCATCACCTCGTCGCCCAAAAACACACCGCGCGCATCTGCGGCTTGGCGCAACACGGCGCGGCGCTCGGGCTCGCTCAGCACATTGAGCGCAAACACATGGCCCCAGCCTAGGCGGGTGCGCAAATCCTCACGCAGCCTCAAATCCGCCGGGGGCAACTCGCCCGCAGCCAGCACCGGGCGTTGTGGGCCGGACTTGGGGTTGGTGGCGTTCACAAACCAGTTGAAAGCGACTTGCTGTTGCTCTGCGGTGTAGAGGTGAACCTCGTCCAGCATCACCGCAGCCCAGTTGTCATTGAAAGCCGGGGGCGACTGCACCGAGGCATCGAGCCAACCGACTGTGGCCCCCTGCTCACGCAAGGCCTCGCGCACGGCCTTGAGCAGATGGCTCTTGCCACTGGCGGTGCGGCCCCACAGGTAGGTAGGCACAGGCGAGCGTGGTGTGGTGCTGGATTTTTGCCCCACCCAGAGTGAGAGGTGCTGGTGCGCCGCCTCATTCGGCCCCGTGAAAAAGTTGGCCAGTGTCGGCCCTGTGGCCAGGCCTATGTCCAGAGCGAGTTGCTTCATGCGCGTTTACGGTTTGCCCTGGTAGAGACCACTTTGCAGGTAGTTGGCCGTCATGCGCCGCCCCGCCACCAAGAGCACTGCACTGGCTGGCAAGGCAATGAGCACGCCGACAAAACCCAAGAGCTGCCCAAACGCCAACAAAGCAAAAATCACCGCCAGCGGGTGCAGGCCAATGCGCTCGCCCACCAGCCGGGGGGTGAGGAAAAAACTCTCAATCATTTGCCCCGCGCCGTACACCACGGCCACCATCAGCAGCGCTTTGGACGCGCCGCCCACCCCGACGAACTCCAGCAACCCAGCCAGCAGCGCCAAAACCAAACCCAGACCAAAGCCAAGGTAGGGCACAAAAATAGCCAGCCCGGTGAAGATGCCAATCGGCAGGGCCAACTCCAGGCGAAACAGGCTCAAGCCCAGGCTGTAATAGCCCGCCAAAATCAGCATGACCAAAAGCTGACCCCGCAGGTACTGGCCCAGCACGGCATCGATCTCTGCGGTGAAACTGTCAGTGGTGCTGCGCAGGCGCGGCGGCACGAGTTTGAGCAAACGTGCGACCAAGCTCTTCCAGTCCATCAATAAATAAAACAACACCACAGGGATCAGCACCGCATTGCCAAACACGACCAGCGCCACGCTGCCGCCCAGCTTGAGCGAGGCCAGCAAAGAGCCCATGGCCTCTTCGAAATTGGTGTTGAGGTAGTGCAGCGCCAGGGGCTTGAGGGTCGCCACGTCCAGCGAGAAATCAATACCCAACTGGGCCAGCACGGGCTTGAGCGTGTCGTTCAGGCGATCCAGCAAACCCGGCACTTGCGCTTTGAGCTGGGGCAGCTCCTTGGCCAAAATCGGCACCATCAGCAGCAGCACGCCGAAGACGAGCAGCATAAAAATCAACTCCACCACCACCACAGCCAACAGGCGCGGCACGCGCCCGCCCCACAGCGCGTCCAGCTTGTCCACCAGCGGCGTGAGAGCGTAGGCCAGCACCGCCGCCACCAAAAACGGCGTCAGCACCGGGGCCAGCAGCCAAAAGGCCAACCCCAGGCCCAAGGCGATAAGGGCCCAAGAGGCAGCAGTTTTTTGAGGAGAGGTCATAGGCATGGATAGTGGGCTGTGGAAATCAGCGAAGCCGAAACCTTTAAAATCAAGGCAAATTCTATCGGGGTCTGCGGCGCGAGCCGACGCCGACCCTCCCCGCTACCCTCCCTGCTACTCGCCCCTTGAACGCTTCATGACCACATCGACCTCCCCCACCCCCCTGTCCTACAAAGACGCTGGCGTTGACATTGACGCCGGTGACGCTTTGGTTGAGCGCATCAAACCGCTGGCCAAAAAAACCATGCGCGAAGGCGTGCTGGCGGGTATTGGCGGCTTTGGCGCGCTGTTTGAAGTGCCCAAGCGCTACAAAGAGCCGGTGCTGGTGAGCGGCACCGACGGCGTGGGCACCAAGCTCAAGCTGGCTTTCGAGTGGGCTATGCACGACACCGTAGGCATCGACCTGGTGGCCATGAGTGTGAACGACGTGCTGGTACAAGGCGCCGAGCCACTGTTCTTCCTCGACTACTTTGCCTGCGGCAAGCTGGACGTGGACACCGCCGCCGCGGTGGTGGGCGGCATCGCCAAAGGCTGCGAGCTGTCGGGCTGCGCCCTGATTGGCGGCGAAACGGCCGAGATGCCCGGCATGTACCCGGCCGGTGAATACGACCTGGCGGGCTTTTGCGTCGGTGCGGTCGAAAAGTCAAAAATTCTGACCGGCCAGAACGTCACGCCCGGCGACGTGGTGCTGGGCCTGAAGTCCAGCGGCGTGCATTCCAACGGCTTTAGCCTGGTGCGCAAGTGCATCGACCGCGCCGGGGCCAACCTGCCCGACACGCTGGACGGTCAGCCCTTCAAACAAGCCATCATGGCGCCCACCCGCCTGTACGTGAAAAACGTGCTGGCCGCGTTGGCGGCTCACCCCATCAAAGCGCTGGCCCACATCACCGGCGGCGGCCTGCTGGAGAACATTCCCCGCGTGCTGCCCGAAGGCACGGCCGCCCACCTGCGCAAGGGCAGCTGGCCCCAGACCGAGCTGTTTGCCTGGCTCCAAGCCACCGCAGGCATTGACGACATCGAGATGAACCGCACCTTCAACAACGGCATCGGCATGGTGGTGGTGGTGGATGCCGCCAACGCCGCTGCCACGGCCCAGACCCTGCGTGATGCGGGTGAGCAGGTGTTTGAGATTGGTGTGATTGCCGCCCGTGGTGATACGGCTGCGGTGGTGGTGGTGGATTGAAACGCCTCCCGCCCAGCATCTGGGCGCTGGGCTTTGTCAGCCTCTTGATGGACATCTCCTCCGAGATGATTCACAGCCTCTTGCCCGTCTTTATGGTGACCGTGCTGGGCACCAGCATGTTGACCGTAGGCCTGATTGAGGGCGTGGCCGAAGCCACCGCCCTCGTCGTCAAAGTGTTCTCAGGCACCTTGAGCGACTACTGGGGCAAGCGCAAACCACTGGCGCTACTGGGCTATGGCATGGGTGCCTTGGCCAAACCCTTGTTTGCCCTGGCCGCCACCACCGGCTGGCTGTTCTCGGCCCGCATGATTGACCGCGTGGGCAAGGGCATACGCGGTGCGCCGCGTGACGCGCTGATTGCCGACATTGCACCGCCCGAGCAACGTGGTGCGGCTTTTGGCCTACGTCAGTCGCTCGACACCGTTGGCGCTTTCCTCGGCCCCTTGCTCGCCATGGGCTTGATGCTGTTGTGGGCCAATGATTTCCGCGCGGTGTTCTGGGTGGCGGTGATTCCCGGTGTGCTGGCCGTGCTGGTCTTGCTGCTGGGCGTGCGCGAGCCCGACAAGCCGCGCAGTGGCCCCCGCGTGAACCCCATCAGCCGCGCCAACCTCAAGCGCATGAGCCCAGCCTACTGGTGGGTGGTGGCCATTGGTGCCGTCTTCACCTTGGCGCGGTTCAGCGAAGCGTTTCTTGTGCTGCGTGCGCAAGAAGGCGGCTTGGCGCTGGCCTGGACGCCGCTGGTGCTGATCGGCATGAACCTGATCTACGCCGCCCTGGCCTACCCCTTTGGCAAGCTGGCCGACCGCATGAGCCACACCACACTGCTGGCCTGGGGCTTGGTGGCGCTGATGGCGGCTGATGCCTTGCTGGCTTGGCGCAACCAGGGCGCCGTGTTTTGGGCCGGCATTGTGCTTTGGGGCCTGCACATGGCCATGACCCAAGGCCTGCTGGCCACCATGGTGGCCGACACCGCCCCCGACGATCTGCGCGGCACGGCCTACGGCTTCTTCAACCTCATGAGCGGCCTGGCCCTGCTGCTGGCCAGCGTGGTGGCGGGCCTGCTGTGGGATCAGCTCGGGGCCAGCGTGACGTTTGTGGCGGGCGCGGTGTTCAGCGGGGGGACGTTGGTGTTGCTGTGGTGGCGATCAGTAAGACGCTCAGAGGTTTAACGTCAACTCTCTTATTGCGCCTTCACTGACCCCTGTAGGGACCCGTCACTTCGTCAAGCCTTTGCCCTCTAACCACTTTTGGATCACAGCCGCGATGTCGTTGCTGTTTTTGTCCATCATCATCATATGGCTGTTGCCTTTGATGCCGATCTCAGGCAGATTGATCAACTCGGGCGAGCCCCCAGCGGCGCGGATGGACGCTTGGAACTTGACGTTGTTGGCTCTGATGGTTGGCCAACGGGAGTCACCGTCAATGAAGTCACCATAGATGCTGACATTGGGCGTGTTTTTGAGTGCGGCTGCGTTGGCGGCGTCACCGATGCCTGCGGGCTCAACCAATACCAGCGCCTTGACCTTGTCGGGGCGGGCTTGCGCCACTTGATAGGCGAAAGGCCCGCCCTGCGAATGCGCGAGCACGATGCAGGGGCACACCTTATCAACCAGGGCCGTGTAGGCGGCAATGGTGGGCGCGTCGGTACTCGTCCAGCGCGGCACGCCTTGCTTGGTGAAGTTGTCGTAGCCCTCCAACGGAAACTGCGCGCCGGGCATGGGCTTCATCTTGGCCACATCTTTGTTGTACGAGCCTGCGCCCGTGCCAATGCGAAAGCGCTCAAACGGGTTTTCTTTGGTTAAAAACACGGGCGCTGTTTTGGTGACTTCTGGGAACATCGCCCAACCCGATCGGCCCCGCTCGGCGGCGTCTGAGTTGTAAACCGTCCAGCCTTGCTTGATGAAGTAATTCACCCAGCCCTCACCCCCATCGGGCTTGGTCTCGTAAGTCACACCGGTCAAGCCGCCGCCGTGCCACATGAGCAGCGGGAGCTTGCCTTTCTCAACAGCAGGCACAAAGTACTGCACGTACATTTGCTCGACTTGATAGACCCCGTTCGGGTCAATTTTGGCGGGCACACCACCCGCCGCAAAGACCACTTCTTTGATGGGCAGGCCCGTGAGCGTCACCTCGCGCCCACCCACATGGAACGAGCCCATGTCTTTGATGGCCAAGCCGCCTTGCTGGGTCGCGCAGCCCGAGGCCAGTGCGACTAAAAGTACCGAAAAAATGCGTTTCATCTTGTCTCCTGCTTGGGTTAATAACACGTGGCTTTCAATCTGAAATCTTAAGGGCGCGATGCCTGCACCAGCTCCAGCACAGCGGCAGCAAACACCTCGGGTACTTCCTGCGGCATGTTGTGGCCCACGCCGGGCATCACACGGTGTGAGCGTGGCCCGGTGAAGTTGGCCGCGTGCGCGCTTGCGGGTGATGGCACGCGCACGCCATCATCGGCACCATCAAACGTGATGGTGGGCACGGTGATGGGTGGCTGCGCCGCAAGACGCGCCTCGATGTCAAGGTAAGCCGGGTCCCCCGCCGCCAACGCAAAGCGGTGACGGTAGGACTGAATCACCACGTCCACAAAATCAGGGTTGTCAAACGCTGCGGCACTTCGCTCGAAGGTCTCAGGGCTGAAGTTCCAAGTCGGCGACCACTGCTTCCACAACAGGCGCGTCACAGCCCGTCGATCCTTCTGCAAACCGGCACGCCCCCGCTCGCTGTGAAAATAATATTGGTACCACAGCATGTGCTCGCTCTCAGGCGCATCGGGCATCATCGCCCGCGCAATGTTCTGGATGTTGTAGCTGTTGAAAGAGACCAGCCCCGAGCAACGCTCAGGCCAAAGCGCGGCGACGACACAGGCCGCACGGCCACCCCAGTCGTACCCCGCCAATACGGCCTGAGGAATCTCCAAGGCATCCATCAAGGCCAACAAATCAGCCCCCAGCGCCGCCTGCTCGCCTGAACGCGGCGTATCCGGATTTAAAAACCGGGTCGGGCCAAAGCCACGCAGATAGGGCACGATGACTCTGCAACCAGCCGCCGCCAGAAGGGGCGCGACCTCGGCGTAAGCGTAAATGTCATAGGGAAAGCCGTGCATGAGAAAAACAGGCGCGCCGTCCTTCGGCCCGAATTCGACGTAGGCAATTTCAAGCACGCCGGCGTGAATTTTTTTCAATGATGGCATCGGGTCTCCTCTGGCTTAGTCGTACCGCAAGCGTAACGCCAAACCCGCCACGCACACCCCGTGGCCAACACACTGCTGACCAGCGAGGCCCAGAACACGCTGGCCAGGCCGTATTGAGACGTTAATGCGCCTCCAAACAAACCGCCCAAAACCCCTGGCAAACCGTAGCCCAACGCGGTGTAGAGCGCCTGCCCGCGCCCGCGCAAGCTGCCGGGGAAATGGTGCGACAAAAGCGCAATACACACCGAGTGGTGCGTGGCAAAGGTGACGGCGTGCAGGATCTGAGCCAGCAGCAGCACGGGCCAGACGGCCACAAAAGACGCGGTGAGCCCCATGCGCAGCGTCAGCACGCCACCGCACAGCACCAGCCAGGCGCTCAGGCTGAGCCAGGGCAACCAGCGGCTTTGGGTGTAGAACCAGATGATCTCGGCCACCACACAAGCCGCCCACATCAGGCCAATAACGGTTTTGCTGTAGCCGTTGGCATCCAGAAAGAGCGAGAAATAGATGTAGATGCCCATGTGCCCGAGCACATGAAAAAACACCGAGGCAAACAGCCATTGCACCGGGCGCTTTTGCAAAATGGGCAGTACTGATTTTTTGGACTCGTGGCTGGGCACAGCCTCTTTGATGTCAGGCAACAGCCATGCGCTGACCACCACCGCCAGCAATGACAGCGAGGTCCAGGCTGGGAAATGCCCCATGCCGAAAGCCTCGAACCAGGCCCCGGCACAAAAGACGGTGACCAAGAAACCGAACGAGCCCCACAGCCGCACACGGCCATAGCGCTTTGCGTCGAACGCGCCGCCGCTGCTCATCAGATGGGCCATGGCCGCTTCGCTCATGGGCATCATGGCGCTGGTGTGAAACAGCATGAAGAAGAGCACCACCGCCAACCAGCCAAAGCCCTTGTCAAACCATAGGCCGATGGACAACACCAGGGCCACTCCAGCCCCAAAGCGCAGCAGCTTGACTCGCTCGCCCGTGTGGTCACTCAGCCAGCCCCAGCCGTAGGGGGCGATCAAACGTGTGGCCGCTTGTACGGCGGTCAGCAAACTGATGGCGACCAGGCTGAGGCCCAAGTCTTTGAGCCACAGGGTCAGGTAGGGGTTAAAGAACCCGATGTGCGCGAAATAGGTGGCAGACAGGGCTGCAAAGGGCAGCAGTTGACGGCGAGAGACGTGGGGGGCTTGCGAGGCTTCCAATTGGGGCATCGGGGGCCTATCGCCCTACTTCTTGTCACTCCAGAACACGCCACCTGTGGCCCAGTGGGTCTTCTTGATTTCGGTCAGCACAATGTCCACGGACTCGGGTTTGGAACCCAGTGACGCGACGGTGGCCTCGGTGAGGGCGGTGACAAAAGCTTGTTTCTGTTCGGGCGTGCGGCCTTCAAACATTTCAACGTGGATGGTGGGCATGGGGTTTCCTAAAAAGAACGGGGTTCAGGCTTGCGCGGGGATAGGCGGATACGGCAGCTTCACATCACCACACTGCGCCCGATGGCGCAGCGCGTGCTCCATCACCACCAGGGCCAGCATGGCCTCGGCAATCGGTGTGGCGCGAATGCCCACACACGGGTCGTGGCGGCCTTTGGTGATGACCTCGGTGCTGTGGCCTTCGACATCAATCGACTCACGCGGTGACAGGATGGAACTCGTGGGTTTGATGGCGATAGACACTTCCAGGTCTTGCCCGGTACTGATGCCGCCCAGCACACCGCCCGCGTTGTTGGCGCGAAAGCCTTGCGGTGAGAGCGAGTCACCATGCGTGGTGCCGCGTTGCGCCACGCTGGCAAAGCCCGCACCAATCTCCACGCCCTTGACGGCGTTGATGCCCATCATGGCCCAGGCGATGTCGGCGTCCATCTTGTCAAACAGGGGCTCACCCAAGCCCACGGGGACGTTGGAAGCACTGACGCGAATGCGCGCACCGCACGAATCGCCCGCCTTGCGCAAGGCGTTCATGTAGTCCTCTAACGCCGACACATCGGCCACCGGGGCAAAGAAGGGGTTGTGGGGCACATGCGCCCAGGACTCAAACGCCACCGGCAGCTCGCCAATCTGCGTCATGCAACCACGAAACTCGGTGCCGTACTGGGCGTGCAGCCACTTCTTGGCCACCGCACCCGCCGCCACCATAGGTGCGGTCATGCGGGCGGAAGAGCGGCCACCGCCACGCGGGTCGCGAATGCCGTATTTGTGCCAGTAGGTGTAGTCGGCGTGGCCGGGGCGAAAGGTTTGCAGGATGTTGCTGTAGTCTTTGCTGCGCTGGTCGGTATTTTTGATCAGCAGGCAGATCGGCGTGCCGGTGGTCTTGCCCTCATAGACGCCGCTCAAAATCTCCACCGCATCGGGTTCGTTGCGCTGGGTGACGAACTTGGAGGTGCCGGGGCGACGCCGGTCCAGATCGGGCTGGATGTCAGCCTCACTCAAGAGCATGCCCGGCGGGCAGCCGTCAATCACGCAGCCAATGGCTGGGCCGTGGGATTCACCAAAGTTGGTGACTGCGAAGAGTTGTCCGAAGGTGTTGCCGCTCATGGGGTGAGATTATCCCAGAGCCGCGCAGCCCTGTCCGCAAACGCTCAAGCCGCAGGGCGCTCTTCATCCGGCCAGTCGCGGATATAGGCCTTGAGCATTTTGTTCTCGAAGTCCTGGCTCTCCACCACGGCTTTGGCCACGTCGTAGAAGCTGATCACGCCCATGAGCATTTTCTTATCCTTCACCGGCATGTAGCGGGCGTGGTGCTCCAGCATCATGCGGCGCACCTCGTCCAGATCGGTCTCCATGGAGCAAGTCAGCGGCGTGGCGTCCATGGCCGTGCGCACCTGGGTTGTGCCGATCACATTGTTGTTTTTGACCAGCGACTTGATCACTTCGCGAAAGGTCAGCATACCCACCAGTTCTCCCTGGGACATCACCACCAGTGAACCAATGTCCTTCTCGGCCATGAGCTCGATGGCTCGGGCCAGAGGTTCATCGGGGGTGGCGGTGTACAGGGTGTTGCCCTTGACGCGCAGAATGTCGCTGACTTTCATGGTGACCTCCATATGACTCACGAATGCCGAATGGCGCTTCCAATATAGCCCACAATGGCGCACAAATAAACACTCTTTCACCCGGAGAAACCCCATGCCCGGCTACTCAGACCCCGGCTTCGACACCCTGGCCCTGCATGCCGGTGCCGCGCCCGACCCGGCCACCGGTGC
>CANCDA010000006.1 GCA_947374705.1 Comamonadaceae bacterium
GCCCGCTCTACCTCAAAACCCACTCCCACGGCGAGTATGTATTTGACTGGGCTTGGGCCAACGCCTATGCCGAGCACGGCCTGGCCTACTACCCCAAAGCCTTGGTGGCCGTGCCCTTCACACCCGTGCCGGGCACGCGGTTGATGGCGATTGATGCGCCCACGAGAGCGGCGCTGATGCAAGCCCTGCTGGATGGGTGTCGCCAAGACAACCTCTCATCACTGCACCTGCTGTTTAACAGCGATGAAGATTTGGACACTTGCGAAGTCGCTGGATTAATGCTGCGCCACACGGTGCAATTTCACTGGAAAAACACAATCCCCACTTACCCCAACTTCGACGCGTTCCTAAGTTCACTCAGCCAAGACAAGCGCAAAAAAATCAAGCAAGAACGCCGCAAAGTCGAACAAGCCGGTGTCACCTTCCGCCACGTGCAAGGCACAGCCATCACCCCCGCAGACTGGGCCTTCTTCTACCGCTGCTACGAGCGGACCTACCTCGAACACGGCAACCCACCCTACCTCAGTCCCGACTTCTTCGCATCCATGGCCCAAGACATGCCCGAGAACTGGCTGCTATTCATCGCCGAGCAAGACAGCCAGCCCATAGCGAGCAGCCTCGTCGCGCTGGGTGCAGACGCCAACGGCGACAAAGTCGCCTATGGCCGCTACTGGGGCGCACTAGCGCGCGTGGACTGCCTGCACTTTGAAGCCTGCTACTACCAGCCCCTGGCCTGGTGCATCGCGCACGGCTACCAGCGCTTTGAAGGCGGCGCCCAGGGCGAACACAAAATGGCCCGCGCCCTGCTCCCCGTGCGCAGCAGCAGCGCCCACTGGCTGGCCCACCCGGCTTTTGCCAAAGCGATTGAAAACTTTTTAAACCGTGAAGGCCAGGGGGTGGACAACTACCTGGCGGATTTGTCGAGCAGAAGTCCACTGCGGCAAACGGATTAACGATGGCCTGTTGGCCTCGCACCGAACCCACCGAAGGTCAACGCAGACACAAACAACTGACCGAAAAATCACCTGCGCCGGTGATGCTTCACTGGGCTGTTTATCTCCGCACGCAATCCGCGCTATAGCGCTTCACACCATCCGCGCCCACCTCCTCCACCAAGCCGTGGATGTCGGTCTCAAAGCCGGGGCACTGGGTGTTGAACTCGCGGGCGAACTTGAGGTAGTCCACGATCTTTTTGTTGAATACCTCGCCGGGAATCAGCAGCGGAATACCGGGTGGGTAAGGCGTGACCAGGCCCACCGTGATGCGGCCTTCCAAATGATCAATCTCCACCCGCTCGGTCTTGCGCTGGGCAATGTGGGCGTAGGCGTCTGAAGGTTTCATGGCGGGCGTCAAGTCGCTCAAATACATCTCGGTCGTCAAACGCGCGATGTCGTACTTGGCGTAGAGCTGGTGCACGTGCTGGCACAAGTCGCGCAGGCCCATGCGCTCGTAGGCGCGGTGCTTGGCACAGAACTCGGGCAGGATGCGCCACATGGGCTGGTTCTTGTCGTAGTCGTCTTTGAACTGCTGCAAGGCCGTCAGTAGCGTGTTCCAGCGGCCTTTGGTGATGCCGATGGTGAACATGATGAAGAAGCTGTACAGGCCGGTCTTCTCTACCACCACGCCGTGCTCGGCCAAAAACTTGGTGACGATGCTGGCCGGGATGCCGGTCTTGTCGAACTTGCCGTCCAGGTTCAAGCCGGGCGTGACGATGGTGGCCTTGATCGGGTCCAGCATGTTGAAGCCGTCGGCCATTTGGCCAAAGCCGTGCCACTTGCTGCCCTTTTTGGCGCGCGCGTCGCTACGGATGATCCAGTCTTCAGCGCGGCCA
This sequence comes from Comamonadaceae bacterium, assembly GCA_947374705.1. Lineage (GTDB taxonomy): Bacteria > Pseudomonadota > Gammaproteobacteria > Burkholderiales > Burkholderiaceae_C > CANCDA01. The sequence continues at coordinate 1,832 of CANCDA010000006.1, forward strand.
ATGCCCTCGTCGGCCAAGGCCGAAGGCCCCCAGACCTTGAACCACCAGTCTTTGCCGTACTCGTCGTCAATCTTGCGCATGGCGCGGCGAAAGTTCAGCGCCTCGTCGATGCTCTCCTCCACCAGCGCCGTGCCACCGGGCGGCTCCATCATGGCCGCGGCCACGTCGCAGCTGGCGATGATGCTGTACTGCGGGGAGGTAGAGGTGTGCATGAGGTAAGCCTCATTGAACAGGTGCCGATCCAGCTTGGTGTTTTGCGCGTCTTGCACCAGCACATGGCTGGCCTGGCTGATGCCGGCCAGCAGCTTGTGGATGGATTGGGTGGCGTACACCACGGCGTCTTTGGGGCGTACACGCTTCTTGCCCATGGCGTGGTAAGCGCCGTAGAAGGGGTGGAAGGCCGCGTGCGGCAGCCAGGCTTCGTCAAAGTGCAGGTTTTCCACGTAGCCATCGAGCATGCCCTTAATGGTCTCGGTGTTATAGAGCACGCCGTCGTAGGTGGATTGGGTCAGCGTCATCACGCGCGGTTTGACCTTTTTGGCGTCCACGCCTTTGAGCAGCGGGTTGGCCTTGATCTTGGCCCGGATGGCCGCTGGCTCAAACTCGCTCTTGGGGATGGGGCCGATGATGCCGAAGTGGTTGCGCGTGGGCTTCATGAACACGGGAATCGCCCCGGTCATGATGATGGCGTGCAGGATGGATTTGTGGCAGTTGCGGTCCACCACCACCACGTCGTCAGGGGCCACGGTGTGGTGCCAGACCATCTTGTTGCTGGTGCTGGTGCCGTTGGTGACGAAGAAGCAGTGATCGGCGTTGAAGATACGTGCCGCGTTGCGCTCGCTCTCGCCAATCGCGCCGTTGTGGTCCAGCAGTTGCCCCAGCTCTTCCACCGCGTTGCACACGTCGGCGCGCAGCATGTTCTCGCCGTAAAACTGGTGGTACATCTGGCCGATGGGGCTCTTGAGGAAAGCCACGCCACCCGAGTGGCCGGGGCAGTGCCAGGAGTAGGAGCCGTCTTCCGCGTAATCAAGCAGGGCCTTGAAGAACGGCGGTTGAATACCTTCCAGGTAGCTCTTGGCCTCCCGGATGATGTGGCGCGCCACAAACTCGGGTGTGTCTTCAAACATGTGAATGAAGCCGTGCAGCTCGCGCAAGATATCGTTGGGCAAATGGCGGCTGGTCTTGGTTTCACCATAGATATAGATCGGCACGTCGGCGTTTTTGCGGCGCACTTCTTCAATGAAGGCGCGCAGGCTCAAGACCACCGGATCCAACTCGGGGCCGGGTGTGAACTCTTCGTCGTCAATCGACAAGATAAAAGCGCTGGCGCGGCTTTGCTGCTGGGCGAATTGGCTCAGGTCGCCATAGCTCGTGACACCCAGCACCTCAAACCCTTCCACCTCAATGGCCTGCGCCAGGGCGCGAATACCCAGACCGGAGGTGTTCTCGGAGCGGTAGTCTTCATCAATGATGACGATCGGGAAACGAAATTTCATGGCAAGCTCCCGCAGGGGGCCCAAAAAAAGAAAAACAGGCGCGAAGTGTACGAACTAATTGCCCCGCCGCCCATGCTCGATACGCCTATTTGCCGCAAAATGTGACCATTCCCCTACAAATAATCCCCTCATGACTGAATCAACACTCTGGTGGATTGCAACAGGCGCCGCCATCACCCTTGAATTGCTCAGTGGCACCTTCTACCTGCTCATGATCGCCATCGGCCTGGCCTGTGCGGCCCTGAGCGCCCACGCTGGCGCCTCTTGGGCGGTGCAAATGGGGGTGGCTTCACTGGTCGGCAGCGGGGCCGTGGTGACGGGCTACCTGCTCAGAAAAAAAACAACTTCGACCTCCAACACGGGCAGCAACCGGGACGTCAATCTGGACATCGGCGAAACCTTGCAGGTGGATAGTTGGAACGCCGATGGCACGGCCAGCGTGAAATACCGGGGCGCGCAGTGGTCTGCGGTTCGCGCCGCTGGCACGCTACCCTCCACGGGTGCGCACCGCATTGTAGAAGTGCGCGGCAATCAACTCGTTCTTGAAAAACACCCACACTAGAAAGCAAGCCATGCAAATTTCTATCATTCCAGTCGTTTTGTTTGTCCTCGCGGTCATCTTCATTTCTCAATCCATCAAGGTCGTGCCGCAGCAAAACGCCTGGGTCATCGAGCGGCTGGGCAAGTACCACGGCTACCTCACACCCGGCCTGAACATCCTCGTGCCCTTTGTGGATCGGGTCGCCTACAAGCACAGCCTCAAAGAAATCCCGCTGGACGTGCCCAGCCAGATCTGCATCACACGCGACAACACCCAGTTGCAGGTGGACGGCATTTTGTACTTTCAGGTCACTGACCCGATGCGCGCGAGCTACGGCTCGTCCAACTACATCGTGGCTGTGACGCAACTGGCGCAAACCTCGCTACGCAGCGTCATCGGCAAGCTGGAGCTGGACAAAACCTTTGAAGAGCGCGACATCATCAACGCGCAAGTGGTGCAAGCCATTGACGAGGCCGCGCTGAACTGGGGCGTCAAGGTGCTGCGCTATGAGATCAAAGACCTGACACCCCCCAAAGAAATCTTGCACGCCATGCAAGCCCAAATCACGGCCGAGCGTGAAAAGCGCGCCTTGATTGCCGCGTCTGAAGGTCGCCGCCAGGAGCAAATCAACATCGCCACCGGCGAGCGCGAGGCCTTCATCGCCCGCTCCGAAGGCGAAAAACAAGCCGCCATCAACAAAGCACTGGGTGAGGCTTCCGCCATTAAAGCCGTGGCCGAGGCCAATGCCCAAGCCATTGAAATGGTGGCTGCGGCCATTCAAAAACCCGGCGGTGAACAAGCCGTGCAACTGAAGGTGGCAGAGAAAGCTGTTGCCGCCTACAGCGCTGTGGCGGCAGACGCCACCACCACCTTGATCGTGCCGAGCAATATGACCGAGGTGGCCACGCTGATCGGGTCAGCCATGGCGATGATCGGGCACAAGAAGAATTCTTAAGCCTCGGGAGCCTTAGGCTTTTGTAAGCGGCGCGATCTGATCCATGGGGAAAGCGATCCCCGCATTGAACACATCTTCGTGCGGGTGCAATTGTTCGCCGCATGTAGGCCAGGTGGCTACACCATCTGAACGCAAAATTGGAGCCGATCCAATCAAATTTGAGGGTTTCAAAATACTCTAAGATCGAAGTTTCAGATCACTCAACATTGACCCAAAACCCACTCAGGAGACACAACAAAATGACGATTCGTACCACGCCCCCTTTTCGCGCTGACCACGTCGGCAGCTTTTTGCGCCCCAAGTTTTTACTGGACGCACGGGAACAAAAAGCCAAAGGCCAAATCACCGCTGAGCAATTGCGTGCGGTGGAAGACAAGGCCATCACCGAGATCGTGAAATTTCAGGAAGACGTGGGCCTGCAAAGCATCACCGATGGCGAGTTCCGCCGCACCTACTTCCACATTGACTTTCTGGAAGAACTCGGCGGCGTGGTGACTGACATTCCAGTCTCGGTGCTGCGGCCCGATGGCGTCAAAGACCTGGCCCCGCCCGTGATGCGTGTGGTGGACAAGGTGCGCCATGTCAAGGACATCCAGCGCGCCGATTTTGAGTACCTGCAAAGCCAGATCACCCCCGGTAAAGGCCGCGTGGCCAAGGTCACCATTCCTTCGCCCACCATGCTGCACTTTCGCGGCGGGCGCGCGGGCATCAGCAAGCAACACTACCCCGAGCTGGACCCCGCGTTCTACCAAGACGTGGCCGATGCTTATGGGGCCGAGTTGCGCAGCCTGGCCGATGCCGGTTGCAACTACGTGCAGATGGACGACACCAACCTGGCCTACCTGTGCGACGACAAAATGCGCGAAGCCGCCCGACAGCGCGGTGACGACCCGAGCGAGCTGCCGCACCGTTACGCCAACTTCATCAACCTGGTAGTGGCGCAAAAGCCCGCAGGCATGACGCTGGCCATGCACCTGTGCCGGGGCAACTTCAAGAGCACGCACGCCGCATCGGGCAACTACGAGCCGGTGGCCGAGGCCTTGCTGGCCGAGATGAACCTGGACGCCTACTTTCTGGAGTACGACGACGACCGCAGCGGCGACTTCCGCCCCTTGCGTTTTGTGCCCAAGGGCAAAACCGTGGTGCTGGGCTTGGTGACCACCAAGTTCGGCGCGATGGAAAGCAAAGACGACCTCAAACGCCGCATCGACGAGGCCGCCAAATACGTGCCGCTGGACCAACTCTGCTTATCACCGCAGTGCGGCTTCTCCAGCACCGTGCATGGCAACGACATCGCGGTGGAAGCGCAGCGCAACAAGCTGCGTCTGGTGATTGAAACCGCACAAGAGGTGTGGGGCAACAACTAAGCGACGTCACAACTTCATTCACACCGAGGACCCCGCATGAGCCAAATTTTTCAAGCCGCTGAGCTGCGGTCCAAAGTCGTGAAAATTGTGATGGCCGCGGGCAGTGCCGAGGCCGAGGCGCATAAAGTCGCCAACAACTTGGTGATGGCCAATTTGTGCGGCCACGACTCGCACGGCGTGGGCATGCTGCCGCGCTACATCGACGCCGTTTTAGAAGGCGGCTTGCAGCCCAACACCGGCGTCAAAACCGTGCTGGACGGCGGCGCCATTTTGAGCCTGGACGGCCAGAGCGGCTACGGCCAAGTGGTAGGCGAGCAGGCCATGCAGATGGGCATTGAGCGCGCGCTAGAGCAAGGCACTTGCATCATGGGTCTGGGCAACGCGCACCACCTGGGGCGCATTGGTCACTGGGCTGAAATGGCGGTGGCCCAAGGGCTGGTGTCCATCCACTTCGTCAACGTGCTGTCGCGCCCGGTAGTGGCCCCCTGGGGCGGGGCCGACGGCCGCTTTGGCACTAACCCCTGCTGCATTGGCATACCGCTCAAAGGGCGTGAGCCCTACATCCTGGACTTCGCCACCAGCCGCGTGGCCCAGGGCAAGATGCGCGTGGCCTACAACGAGGGGCGGCAGATGGCCCCCGGCTATTTGATTGATGCACAAGGCCACCCCACCACCGACCCCGGCGTAGTGGTGGTGCCCCAAAAAGGCAGCCCCGGCGGCAACATGTTTGGCGCCATGCTGACCTTTGGCGAGCACAAAGGTTTTGGCCTGGCCGTGGCTTGCGAACTGCTGGGCGGCGCGCTCACCGGCGGGGGCACCATGCACCGCCCAGGCGACGCAAGGCGCGCCGTGCTGAACGGCATGCTCACCATCCTGATCGACCCCAAACGCATGGGCACGCAATCCACCTTTGAGAGCGAAGCGGTGGCCTTCATCGACTGGGTGCGTCAGGGGCCGGTGGCTCCCGGTGTGGACGCGGTGCTCACTGCCGGTGAGCCCGAACGCGCAGCCCGGCGGGAGCGCGAGATTGAGGGCATTGCGCTGGACGATCAGACCTGGAGCGAGATAGAGCTAGCAGCTGCCAAGGTTGGCGGTTGATCATCGCCTCACCACCCGTTCCCTGATTTTTTCAGGCCTTTGCAGTTTACTCACGCAAGTCCGTTTTAAGCTGTCCTCATTCATGCACCGCCTGCGCCACCAGACGCACGCCGAGCGCAGTGCAAATGCGGCTCACCGTGTCAAAGCGCGGGTCACTGTCGGAGCGAAAGGCTTTGTGCAGGCCTTGGCGAGTCAGGCCAGCCGCCTTGGCAATTTCTCCTATACCGTGCGCTCGGGCAATATCCCCCAGCGCTGTGCTCAGCAGTCTCGAATCATTCGTTTGCAAAATGTCTGTGAGGTGAGCGGCGATGGAGGCCTCATCGTTGATGTGAGCTTCTGCATCGAACTTTCGCAGCTCGGCTACTGTGATGCGTTTGGTCTGTTTGGTCAGTTTGGTCACATTGATCTCCTTGTGCGATCGAGTCAGGCGACTTCGTCGGTCAGGAACGCCATCGGACAGAGGGACTGCGCTCCCTACTGACCTTAATGCAACAGTAATCCAATAATCGCTTCTTTCAAGCCCAATACACCCTCCATATTTCGTGTTATTCGGTAACTTTGTGTGCTTCTTACCTTTATTTAAGGTGTTGAGCTGCTCATTGTGGTGGTGCATGCCTACGTTGCCAGAACGGCTGTTGAGCCCAACGCCTTTCGTAGCCGTAAAAATGGGCCCGATTGCTTAGATACGCCCGATAGATGCCTGCAAGATGGTCGTTGTAGTGCGCTAACGCATCCTTCTGGCCATCCAGCGCGGCGTTGATCGCCCGCGCGCCAGCCATACCCGTGTACAGCGCGTTAGAAATGCCTTGCGACGACAGAGGGTCAAACGACAAGGCGGCATCGCCCAGCGCCAGCCAGCCATCGCCGCTGAAGCGCTCAAGCCGCCCGCTGGAGGCGTCCGCGCCTTGAGGCACGCGGCGCGGACGGTAGCCGTGCAATTGACAAAATTGGTGCATGTGGGGGGCGTTGGTCAACTTCGCGGCAAAGCCATCGGTGGACAGTAAAGCGGCGCGCTCCGTACGGCCTAAATCGCTGTCGCAGAGGTAAACCAACAAGCGTTCGTTTGACGGCAACAACACGCTGTACCACCAGCCATCCTGAACGGCTTCGATCATGGTGCGACCGTCACAGTCGCTCGCGCTGTCGGTCTGCAACAGGGTATGAAAGGCAATCAGTCGATCGGTCTTGCATCGCTCCACGCCCAGACGGCGCGTGATGGTGCCCGAGCGGCCGCCCGCATCGACCAGCCAGCGGCATTCGATGTTGCGGCTGCCGCTACTGTCCGATAACTGCATCCGAAAGGGCTGATCGAAAGCACCGTCACGCGCCGCGTTCGGCAGGCTTAGCCGGGTTTGATCGCAGACCAACGCACCGGCCTCGCGCGCAGCATGCTTCAACATGGCATCGAAGCAAGGGCGGTCAAGCTGATAACCGTGTCCGTGCGCCTGGAACATGAAATCGACACTTTGAGGTTTGTCCGCCCCCCATACCGACACATTGCCATGGCTAACACGGTGACCGTCGGCACGAAAACGCTCGAACACACCGAGCTCTTGCAGCAGTGAATGCGCGGAAGGCGGCAAGCCCTCGCCAACCCGAAACACCGCGACCGGTGCCGCATCGGCCAGCAACACCTGTCGGCCACTGCGCGCCAACAGTAATGCTGCCGCCGCGCCTGCCGGGCCACCGCCCGCAATGGCGACATCGAATGTCTGCGCTTCGTTATTCAAGCTGGGAACCGTTTAGCGCTATCTGCGCACGCCCGACATCCGCTCTAGCGTTTACGTTGCAGGCCCGGACGTGGTGCATTGAGGGCCTCTTCGTGCGAGCCGAAATTAGCACCGCGCGGCAACGCGTGCTTGTCAGGCGCAATGCCCGGCGCGGCTTGACCCGTCTGCCGCAGCAAAGGAGATGGTGCAGGCATCGGTGCCCCCGCCAGGTTGGCCGTTTCTGCCGCATCGGCAGGTGCCACGTCGGGGCCATAGCTGGCCACCATCATCACGGGTGGAAACCGAGGGTTGTCGGTGACGCCTTCTCTCACCTCGACCAAGCCCATTGACCCAAAGATGCGCACCATCTGATCCATCTGCTGCGCGGTGCTGCCATGCAGCGGCTTGTTCCAGCTGGTTCGCTGCGTGAAGGCTTCGACGCGGCGCTCAAGCGGCTGCGCGGGGTCAATGACAATTTCGTAATCGCGCTCGGTCAACACCTGATTGGGAACGCGTGCTGGCCAGAATGTCGGTGCATACGGATCGTATTGGCTGTCGTAGCCGCCTCGGCAATAAGCGGTGTCTGCCTGCCATGGCAAGCCCATCCAGCGCGTCAAGTCACCCGGCCCCTGCAAATGCAGTGGGCCATTCAATCCCAGGCACTGCTGCTGGTCTAGGGTGCTGCCGAATGGCGCCGGGGCGACGTCGTCGGGGCGTTGACGAATACGGAAAGGCTGGCTGTACATACTTAGGTGGCGCATCGGCCAAGTCAGTTCACACCCTGGATGAAAGGCGTCAGCCAAGCAAAATTCCATGGCGGCGCGCGTCAGCATGGCAGGCTGCTCGGCCAAGGGCACATCCTCGATCAAGGCAGGCGGCACAGAAGCACCGAAGTCGCTCTCAAAATCGCCCGCCGCCCAGCGTTCGAGGATGCTGAACTGGAGGTCGGTGATGGCCGCGTTCTGACGCGGGCTTTGACCGGCCGGCACCTCCATCGCATCGCCATAGATCCAAGGCCATGGCAGCTGGTTGCCGTCAGTCGTGACCGGGTTGCGAAAGCTGTTGAGCAATTGACGTCGCATCTCGGTATGCGGGTCAAATCCGCCGGTGCTGGCCGGTTTGGCCGCCAGTTGCGCGATGAAGGCAGGGTCTTCAAAGTTGTAGCGGCCCTGTAGTCCGTATTGGGTGGCGAAGCCCTGGTTCACCCATTGCAGGCCGGACAAGCGTTGCAGAATCGGATAGACATCGCGGGCAAACGACACGCTAGTCGGCACCTCGCTCCAACCCGCCTTCACAAACAAGTCGTTCATCAAGTCATACATGGTGCGTTCGGCCTTAACCTGCGGCGCGTAGTTGGGGGGTGTGGTGATCACCCAGGCCGACTGCACCTGTAGAGCGCGACCGTCCAGCGTGACCTGCGCCATCACTGGGCCGTCGCATGTGTCGTCGTACCAGCCGTCGGCGTTAATGAAGGCCTCAGGCGCATTGGTAAAGATCGGGCTGCCGGTGGGTGAGGCAGAAACGCCACGGCCTGGCAAGAACAACAAACGGCCCTGCTCATCGGTGCGCAATTCACCCAGGTAAACCGGATGGCCGGTAAAACTGCCGACGCACTCAGCGGCCGCTGCATTGGCCCCGCTCACCGTTTGCAGGCCAGCATCAATGACCAGCGTGGCGCGTGCGGCGGGCGTGGTCAGGCTCGGGTTGCGGCGCTGCAGTACAGTGCTCGCCGCTTCTGGAATATCCATCGCGATGACCCACTGAAACCAAGCCGCTTTGTGATTGGCCACATGCGCCGACCAAACGATATCGGCATCACTCGCCGTTAATTCGCGCACCACCTGCCCGGCCGCGTTGTAGCCGTAAATGCGAAACTCCGCCGCCTCGCGTTTTAACGCGCCCTGGGCATCGCGGTAAAACCCGGGCGCTTGAGGCCTGGGTTCGACAACCTGAGGACTGATGAAAAATTCATCGAGGCTTGAACCAAGGCGGGCCACGCCAATGGCGGGATGAATTTCGGCGCGAACGATTGTTTCGTCTTGAACACCGGTAGCCGTTGCAGATATGGAATTCGAATGGATTGGCATATTTACTCCTGGTTTAACTGAAATTTTCAAACCTGGCGACGAAGAATCCCGCCTGAATCCAAGACGCGCGCACTGTGTGGTTCCAGGTCGTGCGCACCTCAGCCAAGGGGCGTCCCAACGCCAGTGCGACGGCCTCTAGTGCGGCATCAATCGAACCGATCTTGTGTAGTGCACACAAAAACTGAAATTGCACTGGGCTGAGAGGAAAAGTTGCGGTCAGGTAGTCCCGCCGGGCCACAGCCAGGTAGGTAGCTTGCGCAGTCGGGTACTCGGGCGCGCGCGCCTGCCGCACCGCATGGTAGTACTGTGCGACCGGATAGCGGTATTGCGCCAGCACCAAGCAAGGCTGGAGAATGAGCTGCTCATCGGGCATCTCACAGCCGGGCCAGACACCGCCCTCGTGACCGGGCGCGTCGAACAGCCGAAACAAGGCGCGCTCGTAGTCTGCCAAATCCACCATGAAGTCGATCCAGTCCTCGCGCTCCTCGGGTGCCAGGTCTCGATCGGGACGCGACGCCTCCAGCCAGGTCGGAAAGCGGCGTCCCAGCTCGTAGAGCGTGTATGCATCGGATGGGCAAGCCGCCAAGTACTCTCGTGCAAAGTCGTCGAACAAGGGTGCGCCCAGAGCGTGAACCAGGGCGGGGAACTGCTCGGCCAGGCATTTCACCAAACGCAGTACGTAGCTGCGCTGGTAAATCGCCAATTGCGCGCGTGCGTCCAGCTTGGCTGAGTCCGTGAGGCGCGCGCTAATGCCCTGCACACTGCGCGGTGTCAGCAAGGCATTGAGCATCCACTGCTGCAGGTCGGGCAGGCTGGGGCTCATGCCGCCTCTAGCCGGTTGCTCTGCATCACGCCGGGTATCAGAAAGTCCACAGGTGTGGAGATGGACGCCGTCTGCACAGTTGCTTTGCCAATGAGTCGCCCGTGGTCGAAGGCACCTTGCATGAACTCACGCGCGCGCAGCACTTCGTCGTGCATCTGTTGGAACGGCGGCACATCGCCGTCCCACTCCAGCAGCGTCGAGACGCCGCCCGTGCGCTGCCAAGCCAGTCGGTATAACTCCCAGACGGAATCACACACCGGTCCGTCATGGGTGTCGATCAGGTGCGTGCCGCAGTGCTGGTGACCCGCCAAATGCATTTGTACGACCCGATCAAACGGAAATGCCTCCAGGTAGGCCACGGGGTCGGTGCCGGCGTTGAAACAGCTGACGTACACGTTATTGACATCCAACAACAGGCCGCAACCCGTCTCGTCGGCCAGCGCGCGCAAAAAGTCAGGCTCAGCGATGTTGGAATCGCGAAAGCCAATATAAGTGCTGGGATTCTCCAGGATCAGCGGCCGCTCCAAAATGTCTTGCACCTCATGCACCCGCTGGACAATGTGCCTCAGTGTTTCGTCGTTGAGCGGCAGTGGCAGCAGGTCATGGCTGTTGATGCCTGCGATGCCGGTCCAGCACAGATGGTCTGACACCCAGACCGCACGCACGCCATCGGCCAAGCGCTTGAGACGATCCAGGTAGCCGCGATCCAGCGGGGCTGTGCTACCGATGGACATCGACACGCCGTGCAACACCACGGGGTAGCGCTCGGCGATCTGGCGCAGCACATGGCCGGGACGCCCACCCGAATCCATGAAGTTCTCGGAGATCGCCTCGAACCAGTCCACAGCCGGCCACTCGGCCAAGATGTGGTTGAAGTGACAGTTGCGCAGCCCCACACCGAGGCCAAGGTTCGGCAGGTTGAGGCGTCGATTTGGGCCTATAGGACTGAGCACGCTAAGCGCAGCTCCCGGCACCGCTCATGCCGCTGGCACCACAGGCCGTCATACCTTGCCCGCTAGCCTCAATCCACTCGATCGTTGGCCCGTACTTGAACACGTCGGCGTTGTTGGTCGCGCCGGGGACCTGAGGCGGCGTGGGAGGAAGCGACGGGTTCTTCTCTCTAAGACTCGGCCAGACATCACTGGCAAACTTTTGCCGCGCTCGAACCCAGACACTCTTTCCACGGTTCTCGCCGTCCGTGCTGAAGCGCTCGGCGTTGATGGGCGTGGCACACGAACCCAGAGACCGACAATCGTTGACCCCCGGTGCGTTTTGCTCTTCAGAGGTGCCGTACAGCCCGCAACCGCCCTGGCTTTTGCATTGGTTCTGCACGTGGCATTGGTGGTCGCTTGCGATACCGTTGTTCGGGTCGCCGGGATCGCTGGCCAACGCGGTCGAGCAGTAGCCCTGACCCGCACAAGCGTTGTCCAGCGTGCGCCCCTGGTTGGCGCATTGGTTCAACCCCATACAGGCGTGGCGTACATGGTCAGGCTGGCAGAGCAGACTGGGTGGCGGATTGGCGGGGAAACTGGGTACGCCAGGAAAGCCCGGTGGGCTGGTTGATGCAATGTCCGTCATGTCGCTCTCCTCAATTCAGTGGGTGGTAGGGGTGGTGGTGCAGGGGTATCCATGGGCTAGCTAAGGCATCCAGTTAGGGCATCCAGTACTGGGCCACGTCAGGCAGCACCGGCTGGGCGGTGGCAGTGCCAGCGATCTTGTCCACCAGCCAGCCAATCGCGCCATAGCGAGGGTCGGCGCTGTAGGTTTGGACGGCCTTCCCGAGAACGACCATCTCGCCGTGTGCAAACGCGCGCGAGCTGAACGGGAAATTTTGGAATGAAGGCGCGAGTCGAATTTTTCCATCAGGCAAGTTGGACGGCGTGGCGTTGGAACTCATGTAAATAGTTCGCATGGCTTGGCAGTATTTGTCCAGCATCCAGATCATCGACATGTGCAGCGTCTGGTTAAAAAAGAGCTTTTGCTTCGGGTCTGGCACTTTGAACAGGGTCTCGCTCATGATCAGCATGTAGGTGTACAGCGCACTGGACAGCTCAACCACATCCCGGTCAAAAGGGTCGGTGTAGCCGGTGTTGTGCTCAGGAACAGGCAAGGCCGTGCTTGGGTTCTTGGGAAATTGGAACACCACGCTGTGCAGCGCTTCAGGGGTGATGGCTGGCAATACCGGTTCGGGCGGCGGCGGCGCTGGCGCGATGTCCGGGCCGGTCTTTGAGTAACCCGCCAGGTGCGCTTGTATGGACAGAAACTTCCAGTAATGCGAGTACTCGCCGTGCGAAGGATCATCGAACCGGGTGGGGTCAAAACCCTCACCCTGGAAGTCGATGGTGGCGATGGCTTCTAAGGCCTCTTCGCGGCTGGAAATCTGTAGCAACTGTGCGCTGCCAACGTGGCTGTCTTCACGCGAGGCGTATTTGGCAACTGTCGAGGCTGAGCCGGGTTGGTCGGCTGGAACGGGGGTGATCTTGTTGAAGGCGGCGTCGGGGTAAATGGTGTCGATGCTGTTGGGCGAGTAATTACCGGACTGTATTTGGTACTTGCGCTGGCCGTTGAAGTCGCTATCGCTGATCCACTCAGATGAAATGATGCATCGGATGTAAGAGTAAATCTGGCCGATGGTCTGCCAATTAGCGCCTTCTGGCTTTGCGTCGGCAGGTGCCGGGTATTCAATCAACAGAAACTGCCTCAGGTGCGCTTCGCTGAACGGGGCCAGGTTAATCGTTGCGCGGCCACCGCTGGGCCCGTCGGGCGAATGCCCAGGCAAACTGGCCGGGAAGGTGGGCGATTTTCCAAAGAGTACCGGCATCTGTCCGAGCGCGAACAAAATGTTGGACGACAAGGACATGTGAAGCATTTCTTCAACAGCGACGCTCATGATGAGCGCACCCGCCTTGTCGGCAAACCGAGATAGCGCGGTCTTCGGGAAAACGGGATTGGCGGAATCGCCCAGCGTGCGCTGGATCGAGTAGTACGTGTACAGGTAAATCGGGATGGTCGCCAGCTCGACCTCGACTGCGGCCTGTAACGCCGAACGCAGATTGTCGTGGGCCATCTCGCCCGTCCACGTCGCATTTATCTCAGCAACAAATTTTCGCTCTTTCTCATTCAACGCTGGCACAGGGTAGGGCAGCGTCGATTTTCTGAGGGCAGTGTTCATAGGGGGCTCCGGGTTGGTGTTTATTGGCGCAATTGCTATTAAAAATATTTGAAACTCATAAACCGTTTGCTTCATGCTGTAAACGCAGCATGAAATTAACGCGGAAACGACACCCCGTTCATAAATAGCACCACGTCCGTCACCCTCGCATATTCGACGTAATCGACATACACCATATTGATGACTTGGGCGTGACCATTGGGATCGGGGATCGTCGTGACTTGCTGCCCCAGGCAGCGGTTGGCGGCCTTGGAGGCATCCCAGACGTCGGTGGGCGGCGTGAGCGTCCACGACATGAGGTAGAGGTCGCTGGGCACCGCTGGGCTTTGCTTGCACTGGCCGTCATAGGCCGCGAACTTGGCCTTCTGGTCGGTAACCATGGTGTCGAGAAACAAGGTGTTCGAGTAAACGTCGAACACGCGCAAATCGCCGTCGGCCGGGTCGTAGCCCACTGGGTGATCGCCATCGGCCCAATCCGCGTCGCGGTACACCCAAAAACCCGATGCGGGTTTGTCGATGGCGTAGTTTTCATCCACCACCACCATCAACGCCGTGCCATTGGCCACGTAGTCCTTCAACGCGCCTTGCGCCAAGCGCTTGCCCGTGGGCTTGGTTTTCACCATCCAGGTGCCAATGGCATCCGACACCTGCTTGGTCATCTTGGCGTAGGTGTCGTTGTCGATATCCTCGAAATGAGACAACTTCAGGATGGCCAACTCCTTGTGGCCCCATTGCGCGAACTTCTTGATGTCGGCCAGCACGTCGGCCAAGTCAGGGCCATCCACCGGGCCGTGGTGCATGACGAACTTGCTCCCAGTCCAGCGCACCCGCAGGTCAAACCAGCGAATGCCGTACTCCAACTGGTCGTAGATGGACAAGTCTTGCGTCTTAGCCCAACTCTCCTTGATGCCGCGCCGGTACATGGACGAGTCGTGCGAAGCAGGCAGGGCCAAAGCCGCAACCGGTTTCACACCGAGCACGCCCAAGCGCTCCTGCATCCAAATGGCCCGATCCGTCAGGATGGAAGACGAGAAGAACAGGCCATACAGAACCGTCTCTGATTGATGGACTTGCAGCACCATGCCCCCAGCCGCAGCCACCGACGGTGCCTTGCCATCGTCGAACTCCAGCGCGTCGCCTGTCCAGTCAATGCCCGAGCCGTTGACCTTGCCCACCCGCTGCCATAGCTTGTAGCCGTTCATCCAAGCGACGATCACCGCGCCGTCGTCCGTCAGCGCCACGCTGGGCTTAACGCCATTGCCGAACTTAGCCGCCCCCTCGTCGAACTCCACCTTGCTGCCGTTGACGCGCCCGACATTGATCCACAGCCCGCTCGCTTCAACCTCGGAAGCCCCGGCCTGGTGGACCTCAACCACCGTGCTGCCGTTGTTCAGCGCTACTCTGGGGAAATGGCCGGTGTCGTACTGCTCGGCGTCTTCCCAATCTACACGGGTGCTGTTGACTTGACCCAGGCGGATGTAGAGGCGATCCGTGTGCAACACATTGTTGGTGCGGTGAACCTCCACCACCGCACCGCTGTCGTTCAGCGCCACCCCTGGCGTATAACCGCCACCGCTGTCTTTGGCGCCGAACCAGCTCACCGTCTGAGTGCTCGGCGATAACGCGCCCACCTGCGTGTACAAGGTGTCGCCCGCCTCGTTTTTGTGAACTTCCACCGCCACGTTGTGAATGTTCAGCGCGCAGTCCGGCTGGGTACCACCGTCATGCGGGTGAGTCACGCTCCCCCACTCGACGGTGGCGTCCACCAGTTTGCCGACCCGGTAGTACAGCGTTGTGCCCGCTTCATTCTTATGGACATCCAGCACCGTCCCCGCCGCATTGAGCCCCACCGCCGGATCGCTACCAGAGTCGTATTGCTGACCCAGACCCAAAAACACAGTTCGCATAGTCTTCACTCCCTGAATAGATTGAGCGCTGCGCGCGCTGAAAAGCGGCGCTAACTGCCCTGAGACAAACTCGCCAAATAGCCCAGCCCGCTGATGCTGGGAAAGAAGCAATACACCCCGCCACGCGTGGTGATGGTTCGGCCAAAGCCGGTGAGGTTGGTGTTGTTCGTGCCGTTCTTGCCCAGTGCAGGCAGGGTGAATGAGCTGCTCGCCGGATCGTTAACACCCAAGAACACGTCTTGTCCGGTGATGTTAGAGACCGCATTGCCTTGGGTTGATCCGCCGGGCGGCACGGCTGATTTGACGAACTCGTCGGTGTCGTTCCACTGACTGGTCAAAAACTCAAACTGGTTATGAACGCTGGCGTTGATGAAGTAGCCCACCAAGCCGCGCGTGGCATCGTCTGGGTTGCTCGGGTCATAGGGCGGGCCATAGGGCATGGCGCGGCGCACGATGCGGTGGTGCGTGCTGTCGGTGCCCACCACGGCGGCGTTACGCGGGTTGTTGCGCCGGATGTGCGAGCCAATCGGGCATTTGAGACCCAGCGTGTCATCCGTAGCGGCATCGGTGCTGACGTAGGTGAAGTTGTTGAGCTGCGCGTTGGGCAGCACCGTGCCCTGTTCGGTGGGGCACAGCTCCAGTGGGTTGCCGTTGCGCCAACGCCCGCAGATTTTGGCGGCCAGCATTTCGGTATCCATTGCGGCCTGCGTTGCGTAGGTTTCCAGCAGTTGGTCGTAGGCGGCTACGTCTTGTTCAAGAATGCGAAAGGCGGCGTAGCTGCTGTTGAGCGACAAGGCCGTGGGCGTAACGCTGTAGGTGCCCCCGCTCTCGTTGGGGTAGCCCAGCAAAAACTCGCCGGTGGCCACCACCGGCTGGTCGTCCGCAGCCCGTTTGCTGGCCGGTGCGCCCGCCACATTGGGCTGGGCAATGCTGTCGCGGTAACCAAAATGAATTTTGTTGTCCGGCAGCGCCGTAGCGTCGTGCGCCGACAACTCCACCATGCCGCCGCCGGCAAATGCGGCGCGCAGTTGCGTAGAAAGAGCCTCCAGCGTTTGCAAAGAGTCTTTCACCCACAGGCTGAGCAGCACGTGGACTTGGCCACCGTTGGCCAGGCCACCCACCCAAGTGGCTGGCGCGCTGGTGCCGACATCGCCCACATTGTTGGCCACTGCGGCGTTGGTGGCACCCAGTTGAAACGAGGGGTCGAAACTTTGGAGGTCACTAGCGGCAACACCCAGCGCAGCCAAGCCGGGGCTGGTGAAGCTGATGTTGACAAAGCTCGTTGGCTTAGGGAAAGCGCGCCGCGCGGTGGTGATTTTGGGCAGCCCATTGCTGCCCGCCACCAGGGCCGCAATGAACTGGCCCGCTGCGGCCGCGTTGCTGATGCTCAAAACAAAGTGGCGTGCAAAGTCGGCGCGATAACCGCGCAGCAGCGTGCCTTGCACGTCGTCGTAGTTGATGGGCGGCGTCATGGTGGATGCTTAAGAAAATTTCGCCAGCACTTGCTGCACCGTCTGTGTGTAGGCGGCGTACAGCGTGTTGTTCGGGGCATGCTGCGAGGCGTCATTGACAGCGACGAAAGCGGCAAAACCGGCCACGTTGTCGGCCACCGGCGTCAGTGCTGCGCCGCCCACGACGAATTGCAGATTGGCGTCAAACACCGAGCCAAGTTGGGCCACAAAATCGCCAATGTAGGCGTTGAAGCTGCCGTCATATTCCGTGATCACGCCAATCACCAAGGTGTTGGAAGGCGTGTTCAATTCATTCGCGTCGGGGATGAGGTTGGGCTTGGAAGTGTCGAGCAACAAGAAGCGCGCGAAGTGAACGGTGCCGATGTCGGTCAGTGCCTTCTGGGCCTGCGTGCTGCCAGCGGCTTGCGAGTCGAGGATGGCCTGCGGCGTGGTGCCAGGCAGTACCGGCATGAAAAGACTGAGGGGGCTGGTCATAAAAACTCCTGGGTGGGTTGGGGTAAACAAGAGACGGAGAAACAAGGGACGTGAAACGCGGGACGAGATAAGCAGCGCAGCTCAGCTACAGCCACAAATGAAGGGGTAGTTTTTTTCATCAATGATGGGTTTGATGCCAAAGAAGTCATTGAGCACCGACTCGGCCGTGCAGAACGCGCCCTCGACCCAAGCTTGGTCGTTGGAGTAGGTTTCACCCACGATGAAGATGTTGGCGTCAGCACCTTTGATGAGCTGCGAAGGCTTGCGCACTTTTTGCTGCACGTCGCACACGTCGTAGTGCGCGGCGTAGGCGTGGTAGCCCGCGCCAAAGGGCTGCAGCGACCAGTCCATGTACATCGTCTCTTTGGGCTCGGGCACGGCGCTGTAGTCGGCATTGGGGCCAAAGTGCAGCGCCGCCAATTGCTGGCGCAGCATCTTCACCATAACGGGCGTGGCTTTGCGCGGGCCTTCCAAAGGCTGGCAGTTGTCGGACAGTGGCAGTTTGCGCTGGGCCTGCGGCCCTAACTCCAACTCCTGCCAAAAGCTGGTGAACTGCTCGTCGTCGTAGCTGGCCAAAAGGCCGTACACCGGGGGCTTTTTCGTGTCTGCCGCGTTGTTGCCAAAGTACACCACTTGGCGAATGGGCATGTCGGTCACGCTGGGGCCGATGGTGAGCCGCTTGGCAGCCATCAGCAATTGTTCCTCTTGCGTGACGCTCAAGCGCTGTGAAACGCGTGTCTCGACGGCTTTGACCAGTTCGCTCGCCGATGCATAGGGATTGCCCACAATTTGCGGCTCACCGTCCTTGACCAATGCCTTGAGGTATTTGGCGGGGAAGCCCTGCTGGGCCAAGGCCTGGAGCACGTCCGGCGTCACCTCAAAGCTGGTGAGTTTGGCTGGGTAAGTTGTGACACTCGGATCTATCCACCATTCGGTGTCAAAGAACATGCCCACTTTGTAAGACGGCTGCATGATGGCCGACTCCAAATACAACTGCACCTTCGGGTGATTGAGTACGTCCAGCCCATCATGCTTTTGGTAGCGCGTGGCCTGCGCCACCAACTCAATCGCGTTGCGCGGCATGGCCAGCCAAGCGGCGTTCGTGGTCTTTTCGGCGGTTTGTTGATTGGGCTGCATGCGGGTGGCGATGCCGTAGGTGATAGCGTCCCCCTGCTGCAAGATCGAGTGCAGGCGTGTGTTGGGCTGGTAGTCCAATTTCACACCCTTGGCTTTGGCCAGTTTCACGATGGCGTCAAACAAAGCGTTAAATATGCTGGAGTAGCCGGTGGTCAGCGTTTTATATTGCGTGCCGGGTGCAAATTCGTTGTTGGATTGCACGGCCACAGCCGCATTCCAGTTGATGACGTTGGAGCTGTAACCATTGCCATCGGCGGCGTACTGATAGCCCTCCGAGCCAAGCTGGTCGAACATCAGATTCCAGTAGCCAATGTCTTTAAGCAGGTCGCCTTTTTGGTACACCGACGCGGCAGGCATGTCCACACTGATGCTGCCTTGATGATAGAACTTGCACCAGTCGGCGCGCGACATGTTTTGCGCCGCTTGCGGGGTCATCGCCAGGTTTTGCAGCGTGGTAAAGCCCGCGTCAGGCTGACCGGCGGCGGCGTAATGGTTGGCGTTATAGGGCGCGAGGTTGTTGGAGCTGATGTCGTTGAGGTAGAAGTTTTTGGCGCGCAGGCTATAGAGCTGGTTATTGGTGACGTTAAAGGGCACTGAAAATTGATCCAAGCCCAACTGCGCAATCACGGTCGTCACCACGCGATGGCCGCCGCCTTGCGGCGTGCCATCCCAGTAGGAGTAGCGCATACCGCCCAACTCTAAATAAGAATTGCCCTTGGCGTTTTGGTAGTGCCAAGTGCAGACCCGTGCACCAGCGGCGCGGGTACCGGGGTAGGCTTTGGAGAAGTCGTACTGACCCCAGTCGTAAAGCTCCAGCGTGTCGCCTTTTTGGAGTTGCTTGGGCTTGGTTTTGGCGTCTGCTGCAACGCCGTTGAGCAGCCGCCACGCGGTGTAGAGGCCCGCAGCACCGGCACCAAAAATTGAGTAGGTTTTTTTGCTCATGAAATCCTCTGTTTATTCCTTGGGTTGGGAGTGCTGCTTGGGCGTGGTGCTTAGGCTTATTCCATACCCAGGCGGTACATCTGGCGGGGCAATACTTTCTCGGGGATCACCAGCTCCACCAACGTGGGTTGCTTGCTGGGTTTCTTCAACTCCAGCAGCACAGCATTGAGCTCAGTCACCGTGCTGGCGCGGTAGCCCTTGGCACCATAAGCTTGGGCCAGTGCCATGTAGTCCCACTTGGGCAAGATGTCAAAGCTATCAAACTGGTGCTCGGGGCCCGGCTCAAAGGCGGTCATGTCCACATACACCTGCTCAATGGCATAGACGCCATTGCTCATGACAAAGATGACCGCGTCCAAGTTGTTTCTGGCCAGGGTGGAGAGCGATTGGCACACCATCATGAAACCGCCATCGCCCGCCACCGTCCAGGCGCGCTTGCCACTGCCCAGTTGTGTGCCACAGGCGGCACCGGTTTCAAAGCCAATGCATTGCCAAGCTGCTGAGGCAATGAAACTGTTTTTGGTCAAGCCCATCGCATTGGTGGCCACGTACATGGCCGAGCTGACGCCCAGCGTCATCACCACTTTGTCCAGCATCTTGTGGTCGGCCAGGAACTTCATCGAGTGCTGGTAGAAGCGGTTGTAGGTCAAGGTCTCGGGCTTGTCGTTCCAGCGCGGGTCTGAGTTGGAAAGCCAGGGCTCGGGATAGACCGGGAGCTTGGGTTTGGGTGTCTTGATGGGGTAGGCCTTGCTCTTCTTGAATCGCAGCAAAAGCGCCTGCATAAAGTCTTGCATGGCCACGCCGGGGTAAACAAAGTAGCCCGCACGAATCTGCTCCGTAGTGGCCAACACCATTTGCGCGTATTTATTCTCAATGAACCACAGGTAGTCGTCGGTGATGATGGCTCCCAGGGTCAGCACACAATCGGCCTGCTTGACCTGCTCGCTCACGCTGGCGATGGAGGCTGCGTCGGCATAAGTGCCAATGAATTTGCTGCCCTTTTCGTCCAGCACGGTTTTACCCAGGCTGGTGGTGGTGTACAAAAATCCGCTGGCGTCAATGATCTCTTGCAGCAAGTCCGACAAGCCGTGGCGCAGCACTTCCACCCCGGCTAAAATGAGCGGCTGCTTGGCTGCGCTGATTTGCGTCCAGGCCTGCTCCACCGCATTGGCCAAGGCCAGCGGCTCGCTTTGCGGCACTTGGGCTTGCAGCGCTTGCTTGGACGGCCGGGGGCAAGGCTCGCCCCACACCTCTTTGTAGCAAGCGATATAAACCGGCCTTTGGTGCGTGAGCGCGGCCACCAGCAGCCGGTCAATTTTCTCGGGCGCGCCTTCTGAGCTGCTCAGCGTCTCGGCATCCACCGTCACGTGCTCATACACCGCTTGGTCAGCATCCAACTTGCCCGTGGAGTGGTGATAAAGCACCCCGTACATGCTGCCGATTTTTCGAGCATCAGCACCCGGCGTGGCGCTGATCACCACCACCGGGCTGCGCTCAACATAAGCCCCCGCTATGGCGTTGAGCGCGCTGAACGTGCTCACCCCGTATTGCAGCGAGACCGCGCCCAGCCCACGCGTGCGGCCATAGGCGTCGGCCGCGTAGGCCGCATCCAACTCATTGACAGCACCAATGGCGCGCACACCGTCAAAATGCTCCAGCGCCTGGGTGAAGTGCTTGACGTAGTCACCGGGGATTTGAAATACCTCGGTCACGTTGAGCTGCTTGAGCCGCGTTAGCAAATAGTCGGCAACGGTGAAAGGTGTGGCGTCCATGACTTGCTCCAGCAAATTATTTCTTCGGAACCAGTGGGTTATTGGTGGGCGAAAACAAGTGGCTCACCCCAATGCTCGACGTGGCTCCGTGACAGGCAAAGCAACCGTTTTTGTTGATTTGGTGGTAGGTCTCCATGGTGGTATTGGCCAACAACTTCGAGCCCTTTTGTTTGGCCGTGTCATTGCCGTTGGCGGGGATGGAGCCGTCTTGCGTCCACACCGCGCCCACTTGGAAGTAGTTGGCGCGAACATCACCCAGACCCGACAGCGTTTTGTTGATCTGGCTATTCAACGAGATCAATTGGCCGTTGTTGTCGCCCGACGCGGCGGTGGGTTCATTGCCCCAGGGCTTAGCGCGATAGACGTTGTTTTGCACGATCGCTTTGCCCGGCGTGGCGCAGATACTGCCATTAGCGCAAGGCGGAGTCGTCGAAGGCCCAACCACCATTTGCGCCACCAACGCGCCCTCTTGCGCGCCGCCATCGGTCATGAAGTTCCATACGCCTTTGGAGTTGTAGGGCACGGTCTTGATGACTTGGCTGGCACCGCCGCCTGAGACGTAGTAGGTGTTATCGGGCGCGTTGCGCTTGTGTTCAAACGTCGCCCACACCATCTCGGGGTGGCCTTGCACCGGGCCCACCACGTGGATGCCCACCAGCGCCAGTTTCTTGGGAACAGTGGGCTGCTGCGCGTTGACCGTCCAGGTGGTGGCGCTGACCTTGGTGTAGTTGGGCACCACAGCGGCGACGGTGATGTACTCAGCCGGGTTGGCCACGGTAGCAGCGTCAACCCAGGCGGTTTTGAACTCCATCGTCAGCGCGTTGGCATCACCCAGCTTGGCGTTGTTGGCCCCCGCGTATTTGACGATTTGAGTCAACTCGGCTTGCGTCGTTGGAAAGGGTGATGTCGCTGGCATCACACCATTGGTCACCGCTGTATTGAACCAGGCATACACATCGTTGACATTGATACCAAAGTAAACCAGGGAGCCGCCCAGCGAGAGCAAGGTATCGCCCCCGCCCGCCTGCCCACCCCCTTGGATGCTTTGCGGCTTGGCACCGCGCAAGGCAAAGCTGTTGGGGCCATTAGAGACGAAGACGCCATTGCCCTGGCTATCAAAGTTGACATCGTAGAAAACCGTGGAGTCCAGCACGATGCCGCCTTGCAGCGGCGAGGTGGTCCACAAGAACATTTGGTGCGCCCACTTGTAGAAGTCGCAGGCTGTGTTTTGGGTGGGAAAACCGACGCTGTTGGCAAAGGTAACGACCCCGCCTTTGGCCGGTTTTTTATTGACAAACCAGTTGGCAAAACCTTGCTGCGAAATGCTGCACGTGCTTGCTGGGCTAGACGATTGGGCTTGGACGATGCCCGCCAAACCAAGCATCAAGGCGAATGTTGAAACGATTTTGCCTACCATTTATCACTCCTGAACAGAATTGAAAACGAGCCCATCACACAAAATTCCCCCTATCGAATGAGACTTTTGTCTCAGCCAGAACAGAAATTTTATGTAACCAACAGTTTACCTATGGTTTTCACATTCCGTCAACTACAAGTCAACTAACGTTGACAATTTTGAAAAGCGCTTTTAGGATGCCTACTCCTTCAACCACTTTAGAAAGATTTGAAAAATGGAAGCATTCATAGGAACGATCATGGCGGTGGGCTTTAATTTTGCCCCGCGCGGCTGGATGTTTTGCAATGGGCAAACCGTGCCGATTCAGCAGAATCCTGCCATGTTTGCACTGCTGGGCACGATGTATGGCGGCGATGGCGTCACCACCTTTGGCCTGCCTGATTTGCGGGGGCGTGTGGCTGTGGGTTCGCAGGGAAATGGGCCTGGAATCACCCCTGTTGCACAAGGCGAAAAAGCAGGCGTCAACAATGTCACGGTGATTGGCAATGGGGCGGTCAACATCGCCCTGACCGCGGCCAACTTGCCTGCGCACACGCACGGTGCCGCCGGATTAGGTGCCGCCACCTTGGTGAATGTCAGCTCAAGCACTATCGGCACATCCAACACCATGACAACCGGTGCCAGCTTGGCCAGTACGCCAGGCGGCGGTTCGGGCGCTTTGATGTACCTGCCCAGCACAACAGCTCCTGGCACCCCGCTGCCCCTAGCAGGCGTAAGCACCACACTCAGCGGCAGCACTGCCAGCACCGGCAACGGCACACCTCTGGCAGCACCAGTAGTAACCCAAGCCAACGTTTCTGTCATGCAGCCTTACCAGGGCTTGAACTACATCATCGCCATGGAAGGCATCTTCCCCGCTAGAAACTAAATTTTTCTGCGCAACGATCAAGCGGCTGGGCTAACCCCCAGCCTTTTTTTTTCGAGTGCGCCGTAACACTGTGCCAACTCGTCGCTACCCGAATTTGCACGCCCAGCCAGCGGCGGCGCATCACCGGTAAAGGGCTGCGTGCCATGCTTGGCATGAAACTGCGCCCTGGCTCGCACCGCCTTTAAGGCGTCTTCGTCACAAGCCAAACCGAGCACAGGCATGACCCGCTCCCACACCGCCTGCGGCAACTGCTTGTAGTTCAGCAACTGCAAGACGTCAGCATCAGCACTGGCCAGGGCTGACTGAAAAATAGCCGTCAACACCCCGCGCGCATGCCCTTCCAAATCCCCCGGGTGCAGCGCCTGCGCCACCACGGGCAGTGGCGCTAAGGGCAGCAAGCCCGGCACCATGTGCAAGCCGCGCTGGCGGCGATGCGATGCCAGCACCTGATCGGGCTGGCGGTACACAAAGAAAATCGGCACATCCGCAAAAGCCGCTCGCACCCAGGGTATCCACGGCGCATGCCAACTGTCCAGCTTGACGATCAAGTGCTGCTGCACATCAGCCCTGGCTTGCCCCAGCGCTGCCAGCAACTGCCTGAACACCGCCACACCGCCGCTGGCCTGGGGCTGCGCATGGTGCAGCCTGAAAAAACCATCCAGCACCGGCGGCTCTGACAGCACCACACAACTGGGCAGTTGCGCCAGCATTTGCGTGAGCAAGGTAGAGCCGCAACGCGAGACGTGAAAGACAAAGGCGCTGGGCTTTAAGCAGCGCAAGCCCTTGCCATGTGCAGCCGATGCTTCAAACTGCGCCAACGCCGCCAGCGGTGTGTAGCAAACGCGTTTGTCAGCCGCAAGCTGGCCCACAAAATTGTCTTGAAAAAACGCCGCAGTCAACGGGCGCTGGCCCAGGTAGCGCCATGCCAACATGGGCGCATGGCCGCTACCATCCATGGGCATCCCCATCCCCATGGCCATCGGGTACCAGCCCGCCATCGACTGGCCTGCCCCATACGGCCACACCGCGCCGCGCAGCAATACCCGTTCATGCGCCAGCCAGCCCGGCATGGCCGTGCTCATAACCGGGTCGCGGCAAGCGCCTGCAAGCGTTGCGCCAGGGCCAAGCCTGCCGGTTGCCCCGCCGCCCGCAGCGCGGCAATCACCGCTTGCACATTGCCGTCGTTGATGGCCGCGTCGCCATACACCGGCGCGGGGCGCTGCACGCCACCCGCTGCGTCAAACACCGCTTGCAGCCACGGGTTGGTGACGCAGTCGATCATCAAATGCACCCGGGCTTGCGGGCCCGGGTTGTAGGCGCTGTGCTCGCAACTGGCATTGAGGTACCAGGCCTGCCCTGGCGCAAAGTGGATGGGCTCGCCGTCAATGCAAAACAGCACGTCTGGCGTGGTTTGCAGCGGCACGTGCAGGCGGGTCAGGCCGTCTTCCAGTGCGCCGCCAGCGTCGCGGTGCGGCAAAATGCGCGCCCCCGGCCCCAGCGCCATCAGCCGCACCGATGTTTTAGCGCAGTCAAAGCGGTCAATCACCCGCGCCATCGCCGGGCACTGCGCCAGCCAAGCCGTGTCTTGAAAGTCACCGCCCTCCACCGGCACGATGTCGTCCACACGCCCGCCCACGGCACGCAGCGGCAGCGCGCTCCAGGCCTGCTCGTAAGCGCGGGTGTTGAAGTGTTGACACCATGCAGCGCTGGGCAAGCTGTGCAGCTCGCGCAGCAGCTCTGGTAGCTCAAAATAAAACGGTAAAGGTAAAAACCGGGTGCTAGACCTTATTTGAAAAGGCTTTGTTGCTATTGTTTTGCTAGTGCTTGGCACGATGAGCCTCCAAAGTCACGACTGGCTTCCAGTGCATTTGCAACAGCAGTGCGTCTGGTGCGGGTGCTGGCGTTGACGGGGTAGCCGCTGCCGAGTCCGGTGAATTCGGCAAGTCCGGCAAAAAGCCAGCCTTGCGGTACAGCGCCTGCGCACCCAAATTGCTGTGCGCTACAGCCAGGCGAAGCGCCAGGTTCGCCGCCTGGGCGCTGGCCTGCACCGCGCGCAGCACGCCCATGGCAATGCCTTGGCGCTGCGCACCGGGCAGCACCGCCAGGTCCAGGATTCGAAGGTGCGGCTGCGGCTCAGCCAGCTCGCACAGCACCACCCGGCCCAGCGGGCATGCATCGTTATCCGCCTTTTCTTCAATCACCCACCGCTGCGCCTGCGGGTAATGCAGCGCCATGCCATGCGCTTGCGCTTGCTGCTGTTGCGCCAGCAGCGTTTGCAGCAAGGGGGCAGGCAAGCCCAGCGCCTGCAAATCAGCGCGTGAGCTGGCATACAGGGCTTGCTCAAACACAGTGTCGCTGGGTTGCACCAGCCGCATGCTTAGCAGACGAGTTGAATCTGTCAACCCGGGTAAACGCGATGAAACATCAATCATTTTCAAAACACCCTTGCTGGTGAGTTAAATTTTTTATGGATTCGTGTGAATCAGTACAACGATTGTCACTTTTCGATGGAAAAATAGCAGGATGCAAACAACAGTTGACGAATTTACCGCACAACTAGGGAGTGTATTCATGGTGCACACCCAAGCAGGTGCTTTGCCCCTCACGCTACGTGAGGCCGTTGAGCGCCCGCGCCGCAGCCTGCCAGCGCACTTTAAAACGCCTATTTCTTTGGTGTTTGCAGGGCCTGCTACGCCGATGTTGACCCAAGACACCTACACCCTAGACCACCCGGTGCTGGGCCGCCAGCAATGGACGCTGGTGCCCTTGATGCCAGCAGATTTACCTTTGTACGAAGCCTTGTTGGCTTAAGACCGTTTCACTTCCCCCCCATGCCACAAGACCACACGTTTCACTTCATCTCCGGCATGCCCCGCTCGGGCTCCACACTGCTGTCGGCCATCTTGCGGCAAAACCCGCGTTTTCGGGCTGGCATGACCAGCCCGGTCGGCAACTTTGTCACCAGCCTTTTAGAGCAGGTAGGCGCGGGCAGTGAGTTTGGCCCTGTGGTTACCACCGCGCAGCGTCAGCGCTTGCTGCATGGTTTGTTCAACAGCTATTACGCTGATGAGCCTGCTGGGAGCGTGATTTTTGACACCAACCGCCTGTGGTCGGCCAAGATGCCTGCGGTGGTGGATTTGTTCCCCCAAGCCAAGGTGATTGCGTGTGTGCGCAATGTGGCCTGGGTGATGGACAGCCTTGAGCGCCTCTACCGCGCCGACCCCTACGAGCAAACCCGCTTGTTCAGAGACTTTGGCGAGCGTGCCACGGTGTACACGCGCGTGGAGGCACTTGCCAACCGCAACCGCATGGTCGGCTTTGCCTGGACGGCCATCAAGGAAGCTTTCTACAGCGAGCAAGCGGGCTCCTTGCTGGTGGTGGACTATGAGTTGCTGGCCGCTGCGCCCGCCAAAGTGCTGCCGCTGGTTTACCAATTCATTGGCCAGCCTTGGTTTGAGGGCCATGACTTTGACAACTTGGTGTATGACGCACCCGAGTTTGACGAAGCCCTGGGCATCAAAGGCTTGCACAAAGTGCGCCCCAAGGTCTCGCTAGATCACCGCCCGACCGTGCTGCCGCCCGATTTGTTTGCCCAATACCAAGACATGAGCTTTTGGCTAGACATGGGCAACAGCCGCGCCAGCGTGATCACCACCAAACGCACGCTGGCCAGCACAGCACCCACGGTGGCGCCAGTCTCCGTGGAGTCAGCTCTGGGCAGCCTTCCTTTTTTTAAAGCATCTAAGGACATATCGCTATGAACCACATTTTTAATACCTTGTGGAACGACCTCACCCAGTCTTTTGTCGCCGTCGGTGAAAACACCAGCCGCAAAGGCAAACGCTCAGGTGGAGGCAGTAGCGGTAGTAGCGCCAATAGCGCCAGCGCAAACAGCACATTAGCCGCACCGGCGCGCAGGGGGGCCAGCCGCGTGCACATGCTGGCGCTGGAGCAGCGCGTCATGTTTGACGGCGCGGCCCTGGCCAGCGTGGCTGCCGCAAGCCCTGCCGCAGATCCACTGCATGCCGATGCGAATGTGTTGATAGCGCCTAAAGATATAGCCGTCGCGCCGCTTGATACGGTGGTGCGACCTGCGGACGTGCCCGTGGCCCAAGCGCCGGTGCTGCAAACCCAAACCGGTACAGGGCAACTTGCAGCAGGGCCAGCCCTGCCCAGCTACGACTTGAACGCGATTCAACTACAAACAGCAGCCACGGCCCAACCCAGCCTGCCAGATGCCAGCACCCGGCTGGCCAGCAGCACGAACCGGGTCGAAATTGTTTTCATTGAAAGCGATGTGCCCGATATCGCCACCCTGCGCAGCGGCATTGGTGCAGGTAAAGAAATTTATGTCATTGACGCCAACCAAGACGGTTTGGCGCAAATGGAGCTCATCTTGGCGGGCCGCCATGACATCGATGCCCTGCATGTCATATCCCACGGCAGCCAAGCAGCACTGAACTTGGGCAGTTTGGTGTTGAACAATGCCAACCTGGCCAGCCACCAAGATGCCTTGCAACGCATTGGTCAAAGCCTGAGCCAAGATGCCGACATCTTGCTGTATGGCTGCGACATTGGCGCTGACAGCACCACCGGCGGCCTCAATCGGGCAGCGGGTAGCGGCCTGCAGTTTGTCAACACCCTGGCGGTGATGACCGGGGCCGACATCGCCGCGTCCAACAACAACACCGGCGCTGCCGCGCTGGGCGGCGACTGGGAGTTGGAAATCCACCAGGGCAGCATTGAAACCCAAGTGGCTTTTGACGCAATCACCTCCAAACCCTATACCAACCTTTTGAGCATTCCCAGCGCAACGGTGACCTTTGGTACGAACGCAAACTTCACGTCCACGGGCGGCACTACAAACGCCAGCCAAGACGTTACGTACAAGGTCAGCGGCAACCCGAGCTATGTTTTGAAGATCGATGGCACCAACACAGGTGCATACGCAGATCCGGGCGGCTATGTGGCCATTGACTTCAACGCCAGCAATTTGGAAACGTTGGTCACCTTCTCGTTCCAAGGGGGCCAAGTGTTTTCGCCCACTGCTCTGAAGGTTCAATCGAACTTCACACAGACTCTGGCATTTAAAGGCTACGACGCAGGTGGCGCGCAAGTTGGTTCGACACAAAGCAGTTCATTCACCGGTAACCAGACCAATACGATCAGTTTTACGGGTCTGACGGCTATATCGACCTTAAAGATGACGTCTAGCGGTGGCACCCCTGCTGGCAAAGTTCTCTATTTGGTTGTGGACGATCTGGTTTTGGCCAATGTTCAGCCTGCTTCACCCACAGTGACCAGCGCCACCTACGACGCCAGCTCAGGCGTGCTGCTGGTCACTGGCACAGGCATGACGACGGGTGACACTATCGATGTCACCAAATTGGACCTGGCCGGCCAAGGCGGCAGCTACACATTGACCACGGCCAACGTGACGGCCAGCAGCGCCACTGCGTTTTCAGTGACTTTAAACGCGGCTGATAAAACCAACGTCAACGGCGTTCTGAACAAGAACGGTACCTCATCAGTAGGGCTCACCACCTTCAACCTCGCTGCCGCCACCAACTGGGATTCAACCCAATCGGCTACTGCCGACCTGACGCTCAACGCCGTGACGGTGAGCAATGTCACCACGCCCACCATCACCAGCGCCACGTATGACGGCACGAACCACATGTTTACCGTCACCGGCACGAACCTGGTCAGTACCATAGGCGTGACGAATGACATCACCATCAGTAAATTAACGGTCACAGGCGAAGGCGGCGTCACCCGCACGCTTGCGACCACCGGTAACGTCGAGATCATCAGTAACACCAGCTTTAGCTTCACCCTGGCTGGGGCAGACATAGCAGCAGTTGCGCAGTTGTTTAACAAAAACGGCGCTAGTTCTACCAGCGGCACCTTCTATAACCTGGCTGCGGCTGACGACTGGAACAGCGTCATCACCGGCGGCAACATCGCCGACCTGTTGGGCAATGCCGTGACGGTAAGCAACGTGGCTGTGCCCACCATCACCAGCGCCACCTATGACGTCAACAC
>CANCDA010000007.1 GCA_947374705.1 Comamonadaceae bacterium
CCCCGTGCATAGGCCGCAGCCATCTGGGTGCGCAGGGCGGCCACGTCCAGCGCCTGCACCAGCTCACCCTGCGCGCCGATGCGCTCGTCGGCCTCGATCACTTCTTTGTAGAGCAACTCGGGCAGCACGATGTGCCGGTCAAACAGGCGCGGGCGGTTTTGGTAGCCAATACGTAAGGCGTCTTTAAAGCCACGGGTGATGACCAGCAGCGTGTCGTCGCCCTTGCGCTCCAGCAAGGCGTTAGTGGCCACGGTGGTGCCCATCTTCACGCAGGCCACCTGCGCGGCGGTGATGAGCTGGCCCGGCTTCAACTCCAGCAAATGGCGCATGCCTGCAACGGCCGCGTCGCGGTACTGCTCGGGGTTGTCAGACAGCAGCTTGTGGGTAACGAGCGTGCCATCAGGGCGCTTGCCCACGATGTCGGTGAATGTGCCGCCCCGGTCTATCCAGAACTGCCAACGCTGGGTAATAGGGTAATGCTCAGGGTGATTCATAAGCGTGCAATTTAGCATTGAAGCTTGCAGTTCAGGGAAAGCACCTAGTCTTTGGCACGAGATGCGGCTTACATTGAGGGGCTTTGTTGCAATGCTTTTGCACCCCATTGTTTAGCCTCTGAATTTCACTGGAGTTTTCATGAACCCTCGTCTGTTGCCCTTCTCCACCACCACGACCCTGATCGGGTTGAGCCTGTGCGCTGCCAACGCGACCGCGCAGACCAAATGGGACTTGCCCGCCGCCTACGCCACCAGCAGTTTTCACAGCGAGAACCTGGTGCAGTTCGCCAGCGATGTGGACAAGGCCACCGCAGGCAAGCTCAAGATCGCGGTGCACGCCAATGCCTCGCTGTTCAAAGCCAATGAAATCAAACGCGCCGTGCAAGGCGGGCAGGCCCAGATTGGCGAAATTTTGCTGGCCAATTTTGAAAACGAAAACCCAATTTACGGTGCTGACGGCGTGCCCTTTCTGGCCAGTAGCTACGCCGAAGCCAAAAAACTCGCCAACGCGCAAAAACCCACACTCGACAAACTGCTGGCCGCCCAGGGCATGAAGCTGCTCTACACCGTGGCCTGGCCACCGCAAGGCATCTTCATCAACAAAGAAATCAGCTCGGTGGCCGAGATGCGTGGCCTGAAGTGGCGCGCCTACAGCCCGGCCACCGCCAAGATTGCCGAACTCATTGGCGCGCAGCCCGTCACCATCCAGGCCGCCGAGTTGTCGCAGTCTTTGGCCACCGGCGTCATCAACAGCTACATGAGCTCAGGGGCCACGGGCTACGACACCAAAACCTACGAGAGCATCAAGTACTTCTACGACACCCAGGCCTGGTTGCCCAAAAATGCGGTGATTGTCAACAAAAAAGCCTTTGATGCACTCGACCCCGTCTCGCAGAGTGGCCTGCTCAAAGCCGCCGCAGAGGCTGAAACCAGGGGCTGGAAAGTGAGCCAAGAAAAGAACGATTGGTACGCCAAGGCTTTGTCCGAGAAGGGCATGAAGATTGTCAAGCCCTCACCGAAACTCCTGGGAGACCTCAAACAAGTCGGCTCCATCATGCTGGCCGATTGGCAAAAAAAGGCCGGGCCAGATGGCGTTGAATTGCTGGCCAATTTCAACAAAAAATAAGCGCTGACTATGCGCCGGTTTCTGGATCGCCTCTACCTCGCCTCGGCAGCACTCGGTGCCACCTTTATTTTGCTCATCATGCTGCTGATGGTGGGGCAAAGTGTGGCGCGTGAGTTTGGCGTGCGAACCGGTGCAGTCAACGACATCGTGGCCTGGTTTTGCGCTGCGGCTTCGTTCTTTGCCATGGCGCACGCCTTCAAACATGGTGACTTTGTTCGGGTGACGCTGCTGTTGGATTCACTGCCTGCGCGCCCACGCCGAGTGCTGGAAATCACCTCGCTCCTGATCGCCAGCGTGGCCGTGGCTTACCTCGCGTTTTGGGCCAACCGCTTCACCTACGAGAGTTGGGTGTTTGATGAAAAAGCGCAGGGCCTGCTGCCCATTCCCATTTGGATTCCGCAAGCCAGTTTTGCGCTGGGTTCCCTCCTCTTGCTGGTGGCCGTGCTGGATGAACTCGTGATCGTGCTGCGTGGTCACAAACCCAGCTACGTCATCGCCGTTGAAGAGCGCCACGCGCACGGTGATTTCTCTTCGGATATTTGACAAACATGGACATTTTGCTTATTGGAGGCTTGCTGCTCATCATCATGATGGTGCTGCTGGCTGGCGGCGTTTGGATCGCCATGACGTTGGCGATTTGCGGCTGGGTGGGGCAGGCATTTTTCACCAGCACATCGCCCGGCAACAACCTGTTTTCTTCCTTCTGGGAGTCCAATGCCTCGTGGGAGCTGGCCGCGCTGCCCTTGTTCATCTGGATGGGCGAGATTTTGTTTCGAACGCGCCTGAGCGAAGACATGTTCGAGGGACTGCGCCCCTGGCTCAATCGTGTGCCGGGGCGGCTCATGCACACCACGATTCTGGGTTGCGGCATCTTTGGTTCGGTCTCGGGATCATCTGCAGCCACCTGCGCCACCATCGCCAAGGTCGCCCTGCCGCAGTTGCTCAAGCGCGGCTATAACGAGCAACTCGCCATTGGCTCACTGGCCACCGCAGGCACGCTCGGCATTTTGATTCCACCCTCAATCACCATGGTGGTGTATGCCGTGGCGGCAGACGCGTCCATCATTCGTATTTTTCTGGCCGGATTTTTACCGGGCTTTCTCCTGATGCTGCTGTTCAGCGGCTACATCATGTGGTGGAGTCTGCGCCACCCTGATCTGGTGCCACCCGCCGATCCACCCACCACCTTCATGGAGAAAATCCGTCTCTCGGGCAACCTGCTGCCCTGCACGGCGCTGATCATTTTTGTGGTCTGGGTGCTGATTGCCGGGTATGCCACCGCCACCGAATGCGCAGCCTACGGCGTGCTGGGCTCACTCGGTCTTGCTGCCTGGAGCCGCTCGCTCACCTGGGCCAATTTTTGCGAAGCCTTGATGGGCACGACCCGCACCAGTTGCATGATCATGTTCATCCTGGCCGGTGCGGCCTTTCTCACCAAAACCATGGCCTTCACCGGCATCCCGCGCGAACTGGCTGAATGGGTCAACGCCATGCAGCTTTCACCCCTGGCATTGATTGCGGTATTAACTGGGGTGTACTTGGTATTAGGCACGGCGCTGGACGGCATTTCAATGATCGTGCTGACCAGCGCAGTCGTTCTGCCCATGATCCAGAAAGCGGGGTTCGATCTGATCTGGTTTGGCATCTTCATCGTGCTGCTGGTGGAGATTGCCGAGGTCACCCCCCCAGTGGGATTTAACCTCTTCGTGCTGCAAAACATGACCGGCAAAGACAGCAACACCATCGCACGGGCCGCCATCCCTTTCTTTGGTTGCTTGGTGGTGTGCATCGTGCTGATCACCGTGTTCCCGCAGATCGTCACTGTGGTGCCGGATTGGGTGATGGGCAAGGCGCGTTGAACTTCAACGCTTGTCAATTCG
Source organism: Comamonadaceae bacterium (assembly GCA_947374705.1). GTDB lineage: Bacteria > Pseudomonadota > Gammaproteobacteria > Burkholderiales > Burkholderiaceae_C > CANCDA01. The sequence goes on from CANCDA010000007.1 coordinate 3,501, forward strand.
TTGGTTGGTCTGACATGGCGTCAGAGTTTAGCGACAAGCCAGCGGGGAAAAGTCAGAGCCTGAAGCAGAGGCTCTGACGGGATGCAGGCTTAGGCCTTGTCTTACGCGTTGGCCTTCTCGTAATTCGCCACGCCGTCCATGATTTCTTTCTTGGCCGCGTCCAGGCCTTCCCAGCCCAAAATCTTGACCCACTTGCCTTCTTCCAGATCTTTGTAGTGCTCAAAGAAGTGGGAGATGGTTTTCAGGCGCAGCGGATTCATGTCTTCGGGCTTTTGCCACTGGGTGTAGAGCGAGCATTTTTTGTCGATGGGTACGGCCAGCACTTTGCCGTCCATGCCGGCTTCGTCTTCCATCATCAGAATGCCGATGGGACGGCAGGTCACCACCACGCCGGGGATCAAAGGCACGGGGGTGATGACGAGCACGTCCACCGGGTCGCCATCACCACTGAGGGTCTTGGGCACATAGCCGTAGTTGGTAGGGTAGTGCATGGACGTGCTCATGAAGCGGTCCACAAAAATAGCGCCGGACTCTTTGTCCACCTCGTACTTCACGGGGTCGGCGTTCATCGGGATTTCGATGATCACGTTGAAGGCTTCGGGGGCGTTTTTGCCGGGGGTGACTTTGTCAAGTGACATGTTGATTTTGAAGTGGAGTTGAAAAATGGGGGCCGGTCATCGCCAAGCCGTCAGTATTAACCCTGATTTTACTGACTCATGGCTTGCTCCCCGCCTGAGAAGCCAATTTTTCACGTTACAGTCCGCCCGTTGGCCAATCGTTCTGTCAGATCTCTTTGAGGCTGCGCGACGAGGAAGCAACGCATTGGTGGCAGTGCCCCTCGCGTTGCCACCCTCTCGCGAATCAACAAAATTAGGAGATACATATGACAGGCAACTCAGCGCTGATATTGGCGCTTGTGTGTGGTCTTGCCGCCGTGGCTTACGGCGTTTGGGCTCGCAGTTGGATTCTTTCCCAAGACGCTGGCAATGCACGGATGCAAGAGATTGCTTCCGCCATCCAAACCGGTGCCGCCGCCTACCTGGCACGGCAATACAAAACCATCACCATGGTCGGCATTGCGCTGGCTATTTTGATTGGCATCTTTCTGGATGGGATGAGTGCCTTTGGCTTTGTGATGGGTGCGGTGCTCTCGGGCGCATGCGGCTTTATTGGCATGAACGTGTCGGTCAAGGCCAATGTGCGCACCGCACAGGCCGCCACCAAGGGCATTGGCCCGGCGCTGGACGTGGCCTTCCGGGGCGGCGCGATCACCGGCATGCTGGTGGTGGGCCTGGGCCTGCTGGGCGTGACGGTGTTTTACTGGTTCCTCGTCGGTAACGGCAACTTCACCCCCGATAAAAACCTGGCTAAATTGCTCAACCCGCTGATTGGTTTTGCCTTCGGCTCGTCGTTGATCTCCATCTTTGCCCGTCTGGGCGGTGGCATTTTCACCAAGGGTGCTGACGTTGGCGCGGATTTGGTGGGCAAAGTTGAGGCAGGCATCCCCGAGGATGACCCACGCAACCCCGCCGTGATTGCCGACAACGTGGGCGACAACGTGGGCGACTGCGCGGGTATGGCGGCCGACTTGTTTGAGACCTATGCCGTCACGTTGATTGCCACCATGGTGCTGGGCGCCTTGGTGGTCACCGGTGCGGGCACGATCCCCGTGGTGTACCCCCTGGCCTTGGGCGCGGTGTCGATCATTGCCTCCATCATTGGCTGCTTCTTTGTCAAGGCTTCGCCTGACATGAAGAACGTCATGCCTGCGCTGTACAAAGGCTTGGCCGTGGCAGGCATTTTGTCTTTCATCGCCTTTGCCGCCGTCACCTGGATGATGGTGCCTGACAACATGGTGGCCGCCAGCGGCAGCCGCATGGCTTTGCTCGGCGCGTGCGCTGTGGGCTTGGTGCTGACCGGCGCCTTGGTGTGGGTGACCGAGTACTACACCGGCACGCAGTACCCGCCCGTCAAGCACATTGCACAGGCCTCTACCACCGGCCACGGCACCAACATCATTGCAGGCTTAGGCGTGTCGATGCGCTCGACCGCTTGGCCGGTGATTTTTGTCTGCGCCGCCATCTGGTGTGCCTTCAAGCTGGCGGGCTTGTACGGCATTGCCATTGCAGCCACCTCCATGCTTAGCATGGCCGGTATTGTTGTGGCGTTGGACGCTTATGGCCCCATCACCGACAACGCCGGTGGCATTGCCGAAATGGCCGAACTTCCCGCCAGCGTGCGTGACGTGACCGACCCGCTGGACGCTGTGGGCAACACCACCAAGGCTGTGACCAAAGGCTACGCCATTGGCTCCGCAGGCTTGGCAGCCCTGGTGCTGTTTGCCGACTACACCCACAAGCTTGAAGGCTACGGCAAGGCCGTCAGCTTTGACCTGAGCGACCCCATGGTCATCATCGGCTTATTTATTGGCGGCTTGATTCCTTACCTCTTCGGTGCCATGGCGATGGAGGCCGTGGGCCGCGCAGCAGGCTCGGTGGTGGTGGAAGTACGCCGCCAGTTTGCCGATGGCCTCATCATGGCCGGCAAACGCAAGCCCGACTACAGCGCTGCGGTTGACATGCTGACCACCGCCGCCATCAAAGAGATGATGATCCCATCCCTGCTCCCCGTCATCGTCCCCGTCGTGGTCGGCTTGGCCCTGGGCCCCGCCGCACTGGGCGGCTTGCTGATGGGCACGATCGTCACCGGCCTCTTCGTCGCTATCTCCATGTGCACTGGTGGCGGTGCATGGGACAACGCCAAGAAGTACATTGAAGACGGCCACCACGGTGGCAAGGGCTCAGACACCCACAAGGCAGCTGTAACGGGTGACACCGTAGGCGACCCTTACAAAGACACCGCTGGCCCAGCTGTGAACCCGCTGATCAAGATCATCAACATCGTGGCTTTGTTGATCGTGCCCCTGATGATGAAAATTCATGGCGGCTGAAAAATAGTTGCCACGTGAATCAAAAATCCCGCCACCCGGCGGGATTTTTTTTGAGGCCTTGCGCTAACATGCGTGCCATGCCCATCAACGCCCTGCGGAGCAGCCTTTGAAAATTCTGATCGTTGACGACCACGCCTTGGTTCGCGAGGGACTGCGCCAAGTCTTAAAAGGCCTAGGCGATGATCTTGAGGTGCTGGACGCACCCAGCTGTCAAAGCGCTTTTGAGCTGGTACGTCAGCATGCGAATCTGGACTTGGTTTTGCTCGACTACCACCTGCCCGATATGAATGGGCAAGAGGCGCTGAATGTCTTTAGCATCCAGCACCCAGAGTTGCCCATCATCATGCTCTCGGGTTTCATGAACCCGGTACTGATGCGCCAGGTTTTGAACAAAGGGGCGGCCGCGTTTTTACCCAAATCCGGCAATAGCGATGAGCTGCTTTCAGCCATTCGATTGATATTGGCGGGTGACGTGTATTCGCCTCCCAAAGCCACAATCCCGCAAGCCAGCGGGATGCTGGGTGCACCCGGCACTGATGCGCCAGCGCCCAACTTCACACCGCGTCAAGAAGAGGTTTTGCAGTTGCTGCTGGACGGCTACGCCAACAAAGAAATTGGCAAAATGTTGAGCCTGTCTGACGAGACCGTCAAAAACCACGTGTCGGCCATCTTGCGCGGCTTTGAAGTCAGCAACCGTACCCAGGCCGTGATGGCTGCCAGCCGCTTTGGTTACTTTCGCTCCGGCACGTCATCCACCACCAAAGTGTGAGCGCGCCTATCGTCTGGCCCGCCCTCTTGCGCCAGATGCCGAAGCAAATTGCGCAGCTTGGCCGGTCGAACGGGCTTATGCAGCAGGGTCAAGCCGACCAACCGGGTGGATTGCATCAACTCCGGATTGGTGTCACCACTGAGCAAGCACGCGGGTAAATGCCGAGGGCTGATTTCCCGCAAACGCAAGATGGCATCCAAACCATTCTGACCCGCACGCAAGCGGTAATCACTGATGAGCACACGGAGCGCAAAACCTTGCGTTATCAGTGGTTCAGCCTGCGTTAAGCCTTCGACCACAGTGACGACACAACCCCAGGATTCAAGCAAAGAAACCAGCGCCAATGAAACCAACGCGTCGTCTTCAATCACCAACACCTTCAAGCCCGTCAGGCGATCTTCCAATGCGTCCTCCAGCGGAGCAGCTACATCAGAGCGAGCCAAAGCAGCTGTCACAGGTACCTCGATGCTAAAGCGCGTTCCCTGTCCGGGGCGGGAGCAAACACCCAGCGGGTGATCCAACAGTTTGGCCGTGCGCTGGACGATGTTCAAGCCCAGACCCAAACCTTGGCTGCGGTCGCGCTCGACGTTGCCGACTTGGTAAAACTCTTTGAAGATGTCTTGCTGATGCTGCGGTGCAATGCCAATACCCGTGTCCCACACCTCGATGCGCAAGGCCTGCCCACCTCGTGTCGGTCGGCAAACCACCAAAACACCGCCACGGTTTGTATAGCGCAGCGCGTTGCTCATCAAGTTGAGCAAAATTCGGTGCAACAAACTTGAATCGCTCAGCACCCACAGGGGGCTAGAGCGCACCCGCAAGCCCAAACCCTTGGCAAAAGCTTCAGGTGCCAAGGTCGTGTTGAGCTGATTCAGAAGGTCTGCGATGGGGAACGGGCTGGCATCCACCCGCACGGCGTTGGCCTCCAGGCGGGAGATGTCGAGCAGCGCATCCAGCAAGTCTTGCATCGCCAGCACAGAGGCATCCAGATTAACGATGAGCGCCTGAGCTTCGTCGCTGTGCGGTAGCTGCGCCAGCCGCGCCACAAACATGCCTAAGGCGTGGGTCGGTTGTCGCAAGTCATGGCTGGCTGCCGACAAAAATTGCGACTTCGACAAGGTGGCTTGCTCGGCTTCTTCCTTTTTTTTACGCAACTCGTGGGTGACTTCTTCAACCCGCTGCTCCAACTGATCTCGACCCCGCTCCAGGCGTTCGGCCATTTGATTCAAGTTGTTCTGCAGTTCCTGCAACGGATCATTGGGTTTGACTTCCAAACGTGTGGACAACTCGCCATGCCCCAGGCGATCAATCACCTCAGACACATTCAAGATGGGGCGAATGACCCCACGGCTGATCCGAACCGCCAGCCAGACTCCCATCAACACCCCCCCCAAAGTCACGGCCAGTCCAGCCAAGAGCAGATTCAATGTGCGCGTGATGACGGCCGTGCGGGAGACCTCAATGACTACTCGGCCTAGTGTGGTTTGTGTAACTGTTTTTGACTCCCCACCAAAATGGTCATCCAGTGCTATCTGCATGGGAACGACGGATTGAGAAAAGACGTCAATATTCGCATGCTCATCCCTGAAAAAAGCGCCTTCGGGTAAGGCCCTGAGACGATCCCTGTAAACCGAAGTCCCGGCACTGGTCAGCACGCGGCCTGTGGCGTCCAAAATCATCACCGCCCGAACTCCCGACACTTTCACCCCGCCCGTGGCAAGAGCCTGCAAGCTCTCCATATTGGCCGAAAAAATGCCGTACTCGCTGGCGTCAGCAATTTGCCGAACCTGCGATTGCGCTTGCTGGGTATGGGCCTGCTCAAGATCATCAAGCCGCCCCATCAAAAAGATCGCGGACAGAACAAGCGCCACCAGGGTGACTGGGACGATGGCCGCCAGTAAAAGTCTGGCGCGAATGTCCAGCAATTTCATGGCGTCTTCTCCATTCTGGGCAACTGCTTCAAGCGCTGGGTCAAATCATTGGCATCCAGGCTCAGACCCAGTGCATGGGCCACGTTTTCATTCACACTGACGGTGAAGTCATTCGGATACTCTGGTAAACCCAATGGAAGCCCCTGCAACACGCCACGCGCCATCACCCCGGCTTGCTGCCCGATCTGGCTTGGTGTAGCGTACAGACCCAACAAGGCCCCCGCTCTGACGTAAGCGGGGGAAAAAGCCAACATGGGTATCCTGGCCCGAAACGAGGTCAGCAATATGTTTTGAATGTTGCCCGAGTTAAAGACTTGGGTATCGGGCAAGGCCAACAAAACATCGGCATCTTCAAGCACCCGTTTAAGCCCCTTAAAGACGGGCTCGTTGTTCGCCATCTGTGCACTGACCAGTTGAAGACCCCGTTCACTGGCCGCAGCAGCCAGCCCTTGTTGACGATCGCGCAGCACGGACTCTGGCCCCCACAGCACACCCACTCGGCGCGCCTTGGGCAAGGCCAGTTGCAACAAATCGAGTTGCCGAGAGAATGGATGATTCAAATACAGGGCCGATAATTGCGGCGATGCTTGACGCGCGTTGTCACGCAAAACTTGCTCAAAACTCAGGCGCGGCAGTAATGCGCACAGCACAGGGGCTTGATGGCTTCGCTTGACCAAGGCACTGCATGCCTGCGTCCCCAAGGCAAGCCATAGACGGGGTTTCAAGGCCTCAGAACTTGACCATTCAGAGACCAGCATGTGTTGCACGTCAGTCGCAGAAATAGCGGGGCCACCGCGCGCAAGTTCCTCCAACAAAGCACGGCTCGCCTCCTCATAGGCCGCGCTGCGCTCTACACTGACGATGAGCAGACTGGGTTGCGCAGCACTCGCATATCCCGCCGTAAGGCCTATAAGGCTGAACAAAAGCAGCCAAGGCCTCAGGGCAAATTGCAGGTGTTGCATCATGGACAGGAACATGACCAGCGCTTGGCTTCAGTTATCGAGCCGCAGCATCACAAACGCCTGCCGCCTGAAGACGGTGTCAGGTAAAAAATCGGCATACGCCTGCCCCATGTTCTGCACCACAAAAGAGACCTCGCCCCGCTGTGCGGCTATGCGCAAAGGCCAGGCCAGTCGAACATCGGTTCGGCTTGTGGTCACGGCCATTGGGTTGGCAGTTCCAATGAAATTGGTGCTGTTGGACTGCGTGTACATCACGCTGAAATCCAGGCCCCTGGGTAGTTTTTGCATGAACATCACACCCGCGCTGGTCAAAGGTTGGACTTGGTAGCTTCCGTTGTCTGTCCAACTGCTGTTGACATAGGTTTGGCTGAGGATCAGGTTGGCGTCCTGCCACGGCTTCCATCGGAGTTGGTATTCAACGCCTTGATTTTGAAAATTTTCACCGTTGAAATATCCGGTGACGCATGGCACGCTGTTAGCGGCTGGGCCGGCCGGCGTACAAGTGAACAGGCCACTGGGCAAGGGGTAGAGCGAAGTTTGAATGAACTTGCTGATGTACTCGTGAAACACACGCACGTCCAGATTCAGACCCAGGGCAGGAAAGTCACCCAGGTAACCCATTTCGCGCGCCACAATGCCCTCGGCCTGCACACGACCGGTACCCACCGTGGTGGTCGCCAACAAGGCGCCGGAGGCTGGATCGTTGTAGCGCACATTGGCCGCATTTTCAAAAGTGCTCGGGGGCCGATAGGCTTGAGACACACCGTAGCGCAGCGTCTGACCCTTGGCGAAGTGCCAGTTCAGCATAGCGCGTGGCAAAAAATGATCGCCTGTGATGCTGTTGGACTCGCGCATGCCACCGGCATTGAGCACCCAATCTTTGTGCAAGCGCCACTCTGCATTACCGAACAAGCGGGTGAAGTCGGTAACAAACTCGGAACTGGTGTTGAACAAGGGCTGCGAAGCCAGCACTTCACGACGCAGCTCTGCACCCCAGACCACACGCAAATCAGACGACTGACGAAACGTATGTTGGAGCGACAGGTTTTCGTTGCTGGCCCGCCCACCAAAGTCAACCCACAAGCCGGGGACGGGCACGTAAGAAAACCGGTCTTTCACCCGCTCATCCGTGTGAGAAACATGCCAAGCCAGATCCGAGTCTTGCCCCAGATTGCGACGCCAATCCAGTTGCAAATAGGACGTATCCAAACCTCGGTTGCGGGGCGCATTGCCAATCTGATCAACAAACCCAACGCCTGACTCAAGCTGCATCTGGCCCGCGCGCAATTCGAGCTCATCGTCCGCAGCCATATGGAAATTGGCTCTGAAATTGACTCGGCTCACACTGTTCGGACCGCTGGCACCGCTCAGTCCGTTGTCGGCACGGCGATCCACGCCGATGCGGTACTGCGCCCGGTCATCACCCCAGCCCAGTCGCACCAAAGCATCTTGAATGCCGTTGCTGCCCGAAACGATTTGTGCTTGGGCACCCATGGTGTCGATCGGGTCACGCGTCACGATATTGATCGTGCCCAAAAAGGCGCGCGCACCGTAAGCTGCGGAATTGGAGCCCCGCATCACCTCGATGCGCTCAATGTCCTCAATCGCCACCGCCTGCAAGCCTGGGCCAGTGCTGCCCTGTAAAAAGGGGGAGTAAACCGAGCGTCCATCAACCATGACCTGCACGTGATTAGCGAAGTCACCCCAATTGCCGTGGTAGTTGGCCTGCGGCGCATTGCCTTCGAATGAATTGCTGACTTGAAAACCGGGCACAAGACGCAGCAAATCGGCCACATCGCGTGCACCAGTCATGCGGATGGTGCGACGGTCCAGTATGGTGACAGCTCCCGGCGTCTCATCCAGGCGCTGTGGTAGCCGGGACACGGACAAAACCATGGGCATGTCGTTCAAAAAATCTTTCTCAGACACTGTGCTTATCGACTGCGCCCAGGCGCTCTGATGGACGATGCCCAGCGCGCCCACCACCATGAAATAGATCAATCGTTTCATTCAAACCTCGCTGATCTTTGTTTTTCTCATCATCCTACTCTGGACTATGTCCCACCCCACCTGCAAACCGACCCCAGACAAGCGACAATAACAGCCATGTCCGAACGTGTCATCCCCTTGATAGATCAGCGCGCCCCAGAACGGGTTGCTGCTCCGGCTGCGGCTTTCGCCCAGGCCACCCGCATCAGCGCCAACGGCCTACTGGCCGACCGCCTGGGCCGCCCCCTGCATGACCTGCGCATCAGCGTAACCGACCGCTGCAACTTCCGCTGCAGCTACTGCATGCCCAAAGAGGTGTTTGACAAAGACTACGCCTACCTACCCCACAGCTCGCTCTTGTCGTTTGAAGAAATCACCCGCGTGGCACGCCTATTTGCCGCCCATGGCGTACGCAAAATTCGCCTCACGGGCGGCGAGCCGCTCTTGCGCAAAAACCTGGAGGTGTTGATCGAGCAACTCGCCGCACTGCGTACCGTGGACGGCTTGCCGCTGGACTTGACCCTCACGACCAATGGCTCGCTGCTCGCCCGCAAGGCCCAAGCGCTCAAAGCCGCTGGGCTGAACCGCGTCACCGTGAGCTTGGACGGCCTGGACGACGCCGTGTTTCGCCGCATGAATGACGTGGACTTTCCCGTGGCCGATGTGCTGGCGGGCATTGAAGCGGCACGTGCGGCGGGTCTGGGGCAAGACGATAAGAGCGGAAAAGGCGGCGGCTTGAAGGTCAACATGGTCGTCAAACGCGGCACCAACGAGCAAGAAATTTTGCCCATGGTGCGGCACTTCAAAGGCACAGGCATCGTCTTGCGCTTCATCGAGTACATGGACGTGGGCGCGACCAACGGCTGGCGCATGGACGAGGTACTGCCCTCGGCTGAAGTCATTCAACTCATACACGCTGAGCACCCGCTGATTCAACTCGACCCCACTGTGGCGGGTGAGACTGCCGAGCGCTGGGGCTTTGCCGATGCCGCAGGCCGCCATGACAAGGCTGCCGGTGAAATCGGTGTGATCAGCAGCGTGACCCAGGCCTTTTGCCACGACTGCAACCGCGCCCGCCTGTCCACCGAGGGCAAGCTCTACCTGTGCCTGTTTGCCACGCAAGGCCATGACCTGCGCTCGCTCATTCGAGCGGGGGCGAACGACACCGACATCGAATCCGCCATCGGCCACATCTGGCAAGGCCGCAGTGACCGCTACTCCGAACTGCGCAGCACGATGGGCCCGGACACCGCAACCTTGCAACCGGGCCAGCGCCGGGTTGAGATGAGCTACATCGGTGGCTGAACAAAAATGATCAATCCTCAAGAAATTACCGGCATCATCCTGGCTGGTGGCCGTGGCTCCCGCATGGGGGGCGTGGACAAAGGCCTGCAAAACTTCAACGGCATGCCGCTGGCCTTGCACACCTTGATGCGCTTGCAAATGCAAGTGGGCAATGTCATGGTTAACGCCAACCGCAATCTGGCGGCCTATGAGTCGTTTGGTACTTCGGTCTGGCCTGATGTGATCAGCGACTTTGCGGGGCCATTGGCAGGCTTTCTCACCGGGCTGGAGCGCTGCGAGAGCCCTTTTCTGGTCACCGTACCCTGCGACACACCGCTATTCCCCCTGGACCTCGTGGCCCGTCTGGCCGAGGCGCTGGAGCGTGACGATGCCGACATTGCCATGGCCGCTGCACTCGAACCCGACAAAGCAGGGCACGTGCAGTTGCGCACGCAACCTGTGTTTTGCCTGCTGCGCGTCGAGCTGATGGAGAGCTTGGTGGAATTCACTCATGGTGGCGGTCGCAAGATTGACACCTGGACGGCGCAACACAAGACCGTCATCGTGCCGTTTGATCTGCCCGGCGACAGTGCCCAAGCCTTTGCCAATGCCAACACGCTGACGGAGTTGCACCAACTTGAAAACCATTGAACAAATTGGGGCCGAGCTGCAAGGCTACGACCCTCGGGCCTTGAGCGCGAGCGCCGTAAACGACTTTCTCGCGCGCTTGGTCGAGCCCATCACCGACACCGAAGACTTGGGACTTTTTGACGCGCTGGGCCGCGTGCTGGCGCAGGCCGTCATCTCCCCCATCAGCGTGCCCCCGCACGACAACTCGGCCATGGACGGCTATGCCTTCAGCGGGGCCGAACTCCGGCCCGACGCACCTTTGGTGCTACGCGTCGTGGGCACGGCGCTGGCAGGCAAAGCTTGGGCAGGCCAAGTGGCTGCGGGCGAGTGCGTGAAGATCATGACCGGCGCGATCATGCCGACGAGCTTGGACACGGTGGTGCCGCAGGAACTGATTCAAGTCACAGGCGATACCGTCACGATCCCACCCGGCCTGTTGCGACCCGGCGACAACCGTCGCCTCAAGGGTGAAGACGTCATGACAGGCCAAGTCGCGCTACAAAAAGGTGAGCTCCTCACGCCTGCATCACTTGGTCTATCAGCCAGTTTAGGCATTAAAACAGTCCGTGTTTTCAGGCAACTCAAGGTTGCCTACTTCTCCACCGGAGACGAAATTTTGAGCCTGGGCGAGGCCCCGCGCGAAGGCGCGGTATACGACAGCAACCGCTACACCGTCTTTGGCCTGCTCACGCGCTTGAGGGTCAAGGTGATTGACATGGGCGTGGTGCGCGACGACCCAGCCCTACTCGAAGCCGCCTTCACGCAAGCAGCCCAACAAGCCGACGCCATCATCACCAGCGGTGGCGTCAGCGTAGGCGAGGCCGATTTCACCAAAACGATGATGAAAAAGCTCGGCGACGTGGCCTTCTGGCGCATCGCCATGCGACCTGGTCGCCCGATGGCGGTGGGGAGTATCCCCGTCCCGGCGGAGCATCGCAGTGCGGTGCTTTTTGGCTTACCCGGCAACCCTGTCGCGGTGATGGTGACTTTTCTGGCCTTTGTACGCCCCACTCTGCTGCGCATGATGGGGGCCAACACGTTGGCCCCACCCCTGCTGCGCGCGCGCAGCACAGAGGCGATCCGCAAGAAACCGGGCCGCACCGAGTACCAACGCGGCACGGTGTCCACTGCACCCGACGGATCACTGCACGTTCAGACCACCGGCAACCAGGGCTCGGGCGTTCTCAGCTCCATGGTGCAGGCCAATGGGTTGATCGTCTTGCACCACGCGCAGGGCCATGTTGCTGTGGGTGATGAAGTCGATGTCATGATGTTTTGGGGCGCGATCTGAATCTGTGCCAAAAATATTACAAGACACCTGTCAACCTTTCCCAAAACTACGCCGTTACACTAGCACCTCCGAAAAAAATTTCGAGGATTTTTCAACCTACTGTCACTCCTTAAGGAATATCAAAATGAACAAACTCCTCGCCACTCTGATCGCTAGCTTGTTTGCTGTTGCTGCTTTCGCACAAGCACCTGCTGCACCCGCCGCTCCTGCCATGCCTGCCGCCATGGCCGCACCAGCAGCCGCTGCTGCTCCCGCCAAAGCCGATGCCAAAGCTGACGCCATGAAAGCGAAAGAAGAAAAGGCCGCAGCCGCCAAAAAAGCCAAAGAAGAGAAAGCCGCTGCTCGCAAAGCCAAAGCTGATGCCAAAAAAGCCAAAGCCGCCGCCAAGAAAGCCAAAGCTGAAGAGATGAAGAAGTAATTCAGCTTCTCGCTCCCCAAAAAACCCGCAGCCTGCGGGTTTTTTTCTGCCTGACTCACAGGAGAACCACGGAAAAATTGGCCGACTGCGCTACCCTACAGACCTTCTCGCAACGCCCCATCTACTCCCATGAAGCCCTATTTCACTCATCTCGTTTTTATGCTTTGGGCACTGACCAGCAGCGCACAGGCCCAGGACGCACCGCAACTGAACCTGCCACGACTGCAACTCACGGCAGGCTTGCATTTGATCGACACACAACTGGCCTTGAGCCCAGAGAGCCGCACCATCGGCCTGATGTTCAGGAAAGAGATGCCGACAAACGAGGGAATGTTGTTCGTGTTTGAACAGGCCTCCACTCAATGCTTCTGGATGAAAAACACGCTGCTGCCGCTGACGGCCGCGTTTGTGGCGGACGACGGCACCATCGTCAACCTGGCCGACATGAAGCCGCAAACCACCGACTCCCACTGCTCGACCAAGCCCGTGCGCTACGTACTGGAGATGAACCAAGGCTGGTTTGCCAAACGCGGTATCAAGGCTGGCACCAAGCTGGGCGGAAAGCCCTTTAACAGCGCCCGATAGAATGTTCTTCGGGTGGTTTAAGCACGAGTTGTCTTCACCGCCTGTCGTTTCAACAACACAAGGATTCAACCATGAGTGCCATTTTCCAATCGCTGGGGCGTACCGTTCTAGCCGGGTTCGTTTTGCTGCTGATACTGATACTGGCGGTGGGAACCAACGTCAATTTCAGCCACGCCTGGTCCACATTTTTCATGCGCTGGATGCACGTGGTGTCCGCGGTGATGTGGGTGGGTTTGCTGTGGTACTTCAATTTTGTGCAAATCCCCTCCATGCCCAAAATCCCCGATGAGCAAAAGCCCGCCATCAGCAAAGTGATCGCCCCTACCGCGCTGTTTTGGTTTCGCTGGTCGGCACTGGCCACCGTGGTCACGGGCCTGCTCTTGGCCACCATGAGCGGCTATGTGATGTCGGCCCTGAGTCTGCAAAAACCGGTGACGGCCATTGGCATCGGCATGTGGTTGGCCCTGATGATGGCGTTTAACGTGTGGTTCATCATTTGGCCTAACCAGCAAAAAGCACTGGGTTTGGTTGTGGTGGAAGCACCCGAAAAAGCCAAGGCCGCGCGCATGGCGATGTTGACCTCACGCTTTAACACCATGCTCTCCATCCCCATGCTGTTTTGCATGGTGGCCCAGCAAAACGGTGGGCTCTAAACCGTCAAGGACTCCTTGGAGTCAAAAAAAACCGACCCATGGGGTCGGTTTTTTTGGGGGCGCAAGAAAAAAATCAGGCGAAATTTTTCTCTGCAAATTCCCAGTTCACCAAGTTGTTGAGGAAGGTCTCAACAAACTTCTGACGCAGGTTGCGGTAGTCGATGTAGTAGGCATGCTCCCACACGTCAACCGTGAGCAAAGCCTTGTCAGCGGTGGTCAGCGGCGTGCCTGCTGCACCCATGTTGACAATGTCCACAGAGCCATCGGCCTTCTTGACGAGCCAAGTCCAACCAGAGCCAAAGTTGCCCACGGCTGATTTCACAAATGCTTCCTTGAAGGCCACCGTGCTGCCCCATTTGGCGTTGATGGCAGCGCCCAATGCGCCTGCGGGCTCGCCACCGCCTTGTGGCTTCATGCAATTCCAGAAGAAGGTGTGGTTCCAGATTTGGGCTGCGTTGTTGTAGATGCCGCCACTGGATTTTTTGATGATGTCCTCAAGCGACATGTTCTCAAAATCGGTGCCTTTTTGCAGGTTGTTGAGGTTCACGACGTAAGCATTGTGGTGCTTGGCGTGGTGAAATTCGAGGGTTTCTTGGGAGTAATGCGGGGCCAGAGCATCGATGGCGAAGGGCAGTGCGGGAAGGGTGTGTTCCATGATTTCCTCTTGGGAGTTTGTTGTTAAAAAGCAGTGATTGTAGGAATTAATTAACTCGGGTTTCGCGTACTGTGAGATCAACCTTGCCGTCAGCAAGGGTGGCCTGCACCACTTGTCCCGTAAATGTCTGCTCGGCACGTGTAATTGTGCGGCCATCCTCATCCGTGAGCCAAGCGTAACCCCGTTGCAAGACCAGGGTTGGATCAAGCAATTCTAGACGCAATGCAGCACGCTCCAGGCGTTGCCGGACGCCAACCAAGGCCAAACACGCCTGCTCAGGCAAACGGCGCTCAAAGGCTTGTAAATCACGCCCCTGCTGACTCACCGCGTTGGAGGCCGCAAACCGCAAGCGCTGTGCCTGTGAGGCCAGTGTGAGGCGCTGGCGGGCCATCAAGGCCGATGGACGCCCAAGTCGGACGGACAAGGTGTCGAGTCGCTGACTCTGGCGGTCCAGCCGCCGCGTCAAGGCTTCTTGCAAACGATCTTCAATCAAATCCAGCGCGCCCAGCCAGACCGCCGCAGGCTGTGACACCAGTTCAGCCGCAGCCGTAGGCGTGGGCGCGCGCAAGTCGGCCACAAAGTCGGCGATGCTGAAGTCGGTTTCATGGCCCACGCCGCTCACAATGGGCACCGGGCTATTGGCCAGCGTGCGGGCCAGTTGTTCATCATTGAAGGCCCACAAGTCCTCCAGTGAACCGCCACCACGCACCAGCAGAATGACGTCAATGTCAGGCGCACGCGGGTACAAGCTTAAGAGCGCCTTGATCAGCTCTGCCGGGGCCTGCGCGCCCTGCACCAAGGCTGGGGCCAGCACCACCGGGATGTGGGGCACGCGACGATTCAGGGCACTCACCACGTCATGCAAAGCCGCAGCGCCGAGCGAGGTCACCAAGCCGATGCCGCGCGGCATCAAGGGCAAGACCCGCTTGCGTTGTGCGTCAAACAAACCCTCAGCCTCCAGCTTGGCTTTGAGCCTGAGAAACTGCTCAAACAAAGCGCCCTGCCCCGCTTGCGTCATGGATTCAACAATCAGTTGCAGATCGCCACGTGGCTCGTACACGCCCAAACGGCCACGCACTTCGACGCGGTCACCGTCACGCGGAGAAAAATTCACCAGCGTGGCGGCGCGTCGAAACATGGCACAGCGAATTTGCCCGCTTTCGTCCTTGAGCGAAAAATAACAATGCCCGCTGGCCGCGCGCGAGAAGCCTGAAACCTCCCCCAGTACCGCCACGGGATTGAAGCGGGCCTCCAACGCGTCTGCAATGGCGCGGCATAGCGCACCAACAGGCCAGATTCGCGGCGTCATCACAGGGTTTTCAGATTCAAACATCCGTCAATCCGCGGCTAGCGCCGGAGCTTGGGCCTCAAGTGCTCCACAATTAAGAGCAACTTGCTCGCTCAAATCGGCAAAACGCACACAAGTCAAAGATACGTCGCAAGCTATTGATTTCATTGGTATTTTTTCTGCTTAATAATTAATCATTGTGTCGGGAACCCGCATGAATGCGGGCTGCGCCTACTTAACAGGGGTCTTACTCACAAAGTTATCCACATATTTTGTGGGCAAAAAATGTGCTGGTCGTCTGCGCCTAAGAACCTCGATGATTTTTCCTTCAAAGTGCTGAAACACTGGGCCATAATTGCGCAGCATTTACCCCGTGGAGAGTTCTTTTGTTTTCAATCATACAAGCCGCAGGCTGGCCGATCTGGCCCCTGATTGCCGCCTCCATCCTGGCTATGGCGCTCATCATTGAGCGCTTTATCAGCCTCAAGACCGTCAAGGTCGCCCCCCCCAAGTTGTTAGATGAGGCCTTGAGTGTCTCCCGAGCCGCCGTCCCCAGCGCAGAGGTCATCAAGCAGTTGGAGCAAAACTCGGCTTTGGGCGAGGTACTGGCCAGCGGCTTTCGGGCCTTGCAGACCAATCCAAGCTGTAGCGAGGTTGACCTGCGTGCCACCATGGAAGGCACTGGGCGCGTCGTCGCCCACCGGCTGGAGCGCTACCTCAACACCTTGGGAAGCATTGCCTCAGCCGCGCCGCTGATGGGCCTGTTTGGTACGGTGGTGGGCATGATCGAAATATTTGGTTCCCAAACGCCTTCAGGCGTGGCCACGGGCGGCAACCCAGCGCAACTGGCGCACGGCATCTCTGTGGCGCTGTACAACACAGCGTTTGGTTTGATCGTGGCGATTCCCTCGCTGATTTTCTGGCGCTACTTCCGGGGCCGCGTGGATGAGTACCTGCTCACGCTGGAGCTGTCCGCCGAGCGGCTGGCGCGCCACCTCATTGCCCTGCGCAAGTAACTTGACGAATCAACACGACGCATAGCGCATCATGAACTTTCGTCACCGAACCCGAGAAGAGCCGGAGATCAACCTGATCCCCTTCATCGACGTGCTGTTGGTGGTGTTGATCTTTCTCATGCTCACCACTACTTACAACAAATTCACCGAAATGCAGCTGCGCCTGCCGGTGGCCGACACCGACGCCCAGCGCGACTACCCCAAGGAGTTGGTGGTGGCCGTGGGCAGTGACGGGGCGTATGCCGTGAACAAAAAAATGGTGGAGGGGCGCAGCCTGGATGCGCTCTCCAACGCCATGCTCCAAGGCGCCAAGGCGGGTAAGGACACGGTGATCATCATCAGTGCCGACGCGAATGCCAAACACCAAGCCGTGGTGACAGTGATGGAGGCCGCACGCCGTGCGGGCCTGAACCAAATCACCTTTGCCACGCAGTCCTCGGCCAAGGCCGGGGGCAAATAATTTCATGCCTGTGGCTTCGCAGCCCACCCGGCATCCGGCTTGGCCGACTACTTGGCAGCACCATTTGATCCAGCACTGGCAGCGTCGCTCCGCGCTGGCTTGGCTACTGTGGCCGCTCTCCATGCTGATGGGTTTTTTGGTGCGTCTGCGCCAGGGCCTTTACATGACGGGCATGCTTGGGCGTCATAGCGTTCCCGTGCCGGTCATCGTGGTGGGCAATGTGGTGGCCGGCGGTGCAGGCAAGACGCCAGTGGTGATGGCCGTGGTACAGCACTTGCAAGCGCGTGGCCTGCGGCCAGGCGTGATCTCTCGCGGCTATGGGCGGGGCACGCAGGACTGCCGCGAAGCTCATGCCGATAGCCTGGCCCGTGATGTGGGGGATGAGCCCGCACTGATCAAGCGTGCAACCTCTGTGCCCGTGTTCGTGGCCCGCCGCCGCATCGAGGCGGCACTGGCCCTGCTGGCCCAGTACCCCGACACCCATGTGCTGATCTGTGACGACGGCCTACAGCACTACGCGCTGGCGCGTGACATCGAGGTCTGCGTGTTCGATGACCGGGGCGTGGGCAATGGCTTTTTGCTACCCGCTGGCCCATTGCGCGAGCCCTGGCCGCGCCTGGTCGATCTGGTGCTGCACACCGGTGCTCACCCAGCCTTCACCGGCTTCACCGCCCACCGTGCGCTGGCCCCCTACGCCTTGCGGGCTGACGGCAGTCGGGTTGAATTAGCCACTTTGACCACATCAGTGCGACCCCTGCTGGCCTTAGCCGCCATTGCGCAACCCCAGGCTTTTTTCAGAATGCTAGAAGCACAAGGGCTGGTACTGGAGCAGACCCAAGCGCTCCATGATCACTACGATTTTGATAGCTGGATACGTTCATCAGATAAGCCTTACACCCTGATTTGCACTGAAAAAGACGCGGTCAAACTGTGGGAGAAACATCCTGATGCCCTGGCTGTGCCGCTGGTGTTCACGCCTGAACCTGCCTTTCTAAGTGCGCTGGATGATTTGCTCGACCCTCTCCTCGATGCCGCACAAAACACGGCGCTATCATCCACGCATGGACACTCGACTTCTTGAACTGCTGGTCTGCCCCGTCACCAAAGGGCCACTGAGCTATGACCGCGAAAAACAGGAGCTGATCTCGCACAGCGCGCGTTTGGCCTACCCGGTACGCGACGGCATCCCCATCCTGCTGGAAAACGAGGCACGCCCCCTCACAGACGAGGAACTTGGACTGTGAACGTCGCTCTCTTTTCAGCACGGGCAGTCGGCCTGTGAGCTTCACCGTCCTTATTCCCGCTCGGCTGGCCTCTACCCGGTTGCCAGACAAACCCCTGGCCGACATAGCCGGTCTGCCCATGATCGTGCGCGTCGCGCAGCGCGTGCAAAGCGGCGTGCCTGCGGGCACCCGCATCGTCGTTGCCGCCGACAGCGAACGCATCACCGCTGCCTGCGCCCAGCACGGCGTGCAAGCCCTTTTGACCCGCACAGACCACCCCAGCGGAAGCGACCGCTTGGCCGAGGTCTGTGACCTGCTGCAACTGGGGGACGACGAAATCATCGTCAACGTGCAAGGCGATGAACCGCTGATTGACCCGGCGCTGGTCATGGCCGTGGCTGAGCTGCTACAGCAGCGCCCTGAGGCCAGCATGAGCACGGCGGCCCACCCCATCACCGAGTTGGCCGAGTTTCACAACCCGAATGTGGTCAAAGTCGTGCTGGACGCCCGCGCGCTGGCCTTGTACTTCAGCCGCTCACCCATCCCCTACCCGCGTGACGCCGCCAACGCGTTGCTCAGCCCAGCGCCCTTGCGCCACATCGGCATCTACGGCTACTGGGCTGGTTTTTTGCGTCAATTCCCGAAGCTGGCGCAAGCCCCCATGGAAGTGACCGAAGCCCTGGAGCAATTGCGCGCCATGTGGCACGGTCACCGCATCGCCGTGCATGTCACCCAGGATGCGCCTGGCCCAGGGGTAGACACGCCGCAAGACCTAGAGCGCGTGCGTCAGTTGTTGGCAAGCCGGGCGTGATATTCTCCACGCGCACAAACTGATGGTCTTTACACCGCATTGATGCGGTAGCCATCAACAGATAACAAACGACTCAAGGAATCCCATGAAACTGATTTTGCTGGGCGCACCTGGCGCTGGTAAGGGCACGCAAGCCGCTTTCATTTGCCAGAAGTACAACATTCCGCAAATCTCCACCGGCGACATGCTGCGCGCGGCCGTCAAAGCGGGCACGCCTTTAGGCCTGCAAGCTCAAGCCATCATGGCCTCGGGTGGTTTGGTGAGTGATGACCTCATCATCAATCTCGTGAAAGAGCGCATCGCTCAGCCCGACTGCGCCCAAGGCTTCCTGTTTGACGGCTTCCCACGCACCCTGCCCCAGGCTGACGCCATGAAGGCCGCCGGCGTCAAGCTCGACTACGTGTTGGAAATTGATGTGCCCTTTGACGCCATCATCGAGCGCATGAGCGGTCGCCGCTCGCACCCACCCTCAGGCCGCACTTATCACGTCACCTTCAACCCACCCAAGGCCGCTGGCCTGGACGACGTGACCGGTGAGCCGCTGGTACAGCGCGAAGACGACAAGGCCGAGACCGTCAAAAAACGCCTGGACGTGTACAGCGCCCAGACACGCCCCTTGGTGGACTACTACAGCCAATGGGCTCAGAATGAACCAGCCGCCGCACCCAAGTACCGTGCCATCAGCGGCATGGGCAGCGTGGACGACATCACGGCGCGCGCGATGGCTGCGTTGAGCCAGTAAATCCCCAGCGCCAAGCTCAAAACAGATCGACACCGCTGACTTTGGTCTCGTTTTTAAAGAGACCAATGTTCAGCCCATCCCACACAGGCAGTCAGACAGCCGACTTGGGGAAATTTTGCAGCCTCCATCTGCTTGCGAAATCGCTCTACCTCTACCTTAAGTCCGCCACGTTTCCACTAAGATGGCGTCCCTCAGCCTAGCGCCACCCCACCCCAAGGAAACCTGTGTTCAAGAGTTTGTTGATTTACCGGATCGGTACGGATTGGTCGCCCACGTTGGCGACGATGGAGGCCGCACTGGACGGTGCGCGCTTTGCGCCTTGCGGCGCCACACAAGAAAAATCCCTCGGCTGGAGCGAGCCACGCGGTGAGGCCCATGGCCCGCTGGTCGAGGCGGTGGGGGGCCATTGGATCATGCGGCTCATGATCGAGACCAAGGCTGTGCCCGGATCGGTCGTGCAGCGCAAGGCGCAAGCGCAAATTGACGCCATTGAGGCCAGCACCGGGCGCAAACCCGGCAAGAAAGAAAGCAAAGAATTGCGTCAAGACGCCCTGCTCTCGCTGCTGCCGCAGGCGTTTGCGCGCCAGTCCAGCGTGTGGGTCTGGATTGACCACGAGGCGCGGCTGCTGCTCACCGACGCGGGCAGCCAGTCCAAGGCGGACGACATCATCACCAGCCTGGTGAGCAGTCTGCCGGGCCTGTCGCTCACGCTGCTGCAAACCGCCGTCTCACCCCAGGCCGCCATGACTGAATGGTTGACGGTCAAAAGTGCGGATGAGCTGCCGAGCAGCCTGAGCGTGGAGCGCGAGTGCGAGCTGAAATCCGCCGACGAGCAAAAGTCCGTCGTGCGCTTCACCCGCCACAACCTGGCCAATGACGAGGTGCGCAAGCACATTGCGCAGGGCAAGCTGCCTACCAAGCTGGCCCTGAGTTGGGAGGGGCGCGTGGGCTTTGTGCTGGGCGAGGCCATGCAGCTCAAAAAAATCACTTTTCTGGAAGGTGTGTTTGATGGCACATCCACCGAGAAAGAAGACGGCTTTGACGCCGACGTGGCCATCAGCACCGGTGAGCTTCGCAAGCTGATGGTGGACTTGATCGCGGCGCTGGGTGGTGAGCAAAGCCTCATGACTGCACCGCCCTCGGTAGCCGCGAGCGCGGCCGGATCCAGCGCCGCTACAGACGACGATCCACCGTTTTAAAACTCCAGTCACACGTTAAGCCATCACCATGTTGTCTGTCCTTGCCATTTGCATTGGGGCCTGCCTCGGGGCCCTGTCCCGCTGGGGCCTGGGTTTGTGGCTCAACCCAGGGGCCGTGATGCCTTATGGCACGCTAGCGGCAAATTTGATCGGCGGCTATCTGATTGGTGTCTGTGTTGCCGTATTCCAGGCCTTGCCGCAGCTTGACCCCGTATGGCGCTTGGCCTTGATCACTGGATTTTTGGGTGCACTGACCACCTTCTCCAGCTTCAGCGCCGAGGTGGTGGGCATGCTCATGCAGCAGCGCTATGCCTTGGCCTTGGTGACTGCGGCCCTGCACCTGCTCGGCTCTCTAACGCTCACAGTAGCAGGCATTTGGAGTGCTACAGGGTTGCTCTCTGCTTATCCCCGTTAAATGGTCGTTCCCAGCCACTTTCACATTGAAGCACCCACCCCATCCTCGTAACGGGCCATTGCCTGAGACAGGACGACGATGTCCGCTGGAAATGGCAACCTTGATGTCACCCCCCATTTGGGGGATAGCGCTGCCGCAAATCGAGTTCTAAAGTGATAGACCCTGCTGAGGCAATCTCAGTCTTGATGGGCATCAATGAGGGTTCATTCCCATGAATCACACTGAAAAAATTAACCGTCGCCCTGGCACTTGGCGTGCAGTGCTTGTGCTCGCACTGAGTTTGTTGACCGCAGCAACGGCGTTGTTGGTTGTAGTGGGATTGCAAAAGGGTTTGTTGATCGGCGTGATGGTCGCGCTGAGTGCGCTGACGCTGCTGAGCACAGGGGGGCTGGTGTATTTCTCCATTCGCATGGTTTTGCGCTTCGAACGTGCGCGTGACAAAGAGCACCTAGCGCACCGCTACCTGCAAGAAGCCATTGACACACTGCCCACGGGCTTGGCCATTTATGACGCGCAAGACCGATTGGTGGTGTACAACCGGGCCGCTGCAGAACTCTACCCCTACCGAGCAGGTGTGGACTTGATTGGCCACAGTTACGAAACCTTGGTGCGTCGCGCACTCGATACAGGGCAAATCCGAGATGCAGTTGGACGCGAAGAAGCTTGGTTGCGTCAAAGGCTGGCCACTCGCGGACATTTGGATAGCCCCCAGCTCTGTCAAACCACTGACGGGCGTTGGATGCAATTTCATGAAATCCGCACCCCTTCGGGTTTTTTGGTTATGGAGCGCAACGAGGTCACCAGTCTGGTGCAAAAGAACATGGCGCTGGTGCAGTCCAACGAAAAACTAGCCCACCTTTCCACCACCGACCCTCTTACCGGCTTGGCCAACCGCCGCATGTTTGACCAATGCTTGCACGCCGAATGGCAACGCAGTGCCAGAAATCAATTGTCTTTATCTTTGCTGATGGTTGATATCGACCATTTCAAACGCTACAACGACCACTATGGTCACCTGGCGGGCGATGCTTGTCTGCGCAAAATTGCCAGCATTCTGTTTGACTGCTCACAACGCACGGGCGAGGTGGTGGCACGCTATGGCGGAGAGGAGTTTTCATTGCTGTTGCCTTGTACCAGCAGCCAAGAGGCGCAAAGCATTGCCCAGCATTGCATGGACGAGTTGGAGCGTGCACAAATTCCACATGCAGATTCACCCAGCGCTTCCATATTGACTTTTAGTATGGGCGTAGCAACCGTCGTTGCAGAACCCCAGGCCGATGCTGAATCTCTGGTCAATGCCGCTGATGTAGCGCTCTACCGAGCCAAGGGCTCAGGTCGCAGTCGCTATGAGTTGGCAACCTTGGTGATCTAAACAAAGGTCGAAGCACGAAGCTGGGTCTTCAGACCCCCCTCAGAAACTTCGATCCACAGGTAGGCCCTTTCTCTGAACAATGACGTGCTGACCCGGGGGACTTATTGAAGCCCCATTAAAATGGGCGCACTGACAAAACCCCACACCCCCCGCTTCAAGCTGCGGGGGGTTTTCGCATTTGTAGCCCAGAAATAAGCCACCATGGACCTGCCCAAACTCCAACTCAGCAAACGCTTCACCCTGCCCCGCCCGGTAGGCTCGGCAGACGCCTTGCTGCTCAGCAACTTGGGACTACGCGAGAAGGCGGCGGGCAAGCTTATGGCCATCGTCACGGCGGACGCGATGGACGCCCAGCGGCTGATGGAAGAACTCGCCTTCTTCGCACCCGACCTGCGCTGCGCCCTCTTCCCCGACTGGGAGACGCTGCCCTACGACACCTTTTCGCCGCACCAAGACCTCATCAGCGAGCGCTTGGCCACACTGTGGCGGCTGCACCAGCACAGCCAACTCAAGGTGCGCAGCGAGGAGTCGGCAGATGTGGTCATCATCCCGGCCACCACGGCCCTGTACCGGCTGGCCCCCCCCAGCTTTCTGGCGGCCCATACCTTCTCCTTCAAGGTCAAGCAAAGGCTCAACGAAGCCGAGTTTCGCGCCCAGCTCACGCTGGCGGGCTACAACCACGTCACCCAGGTGGTGAGCCCCGGCGAGTACGCCGTGCGCGGTGGGCTGATTGACCTCTTTCCCATGGGTTCGCCCGTACCGCTGCGGGTCGATTTATTTGACGATGAGATCGACTCCATCCGCACCTTCGACCCCGACAGCCAGCGCAGCCTGTACCCGGTGCCCGAAGTGCGCTTGCTGCCGGGGCGCGAATTCCCGATGGATGATGACGCCCGCAAGCTGTTTCGCCGCCGCTGGCGCGAACTGCTGGAGGGCGACCCGACCAAGAGCCGCATCTACAAAGACATCGGAAATGGCGTAGCCACGGCGGGCATTGAGTACTACCTGCCGCTGTTCTTTGAGGAAACGGCCACAGTGTTTGACTACCTGGGGGCGGATGCCACGGTGGTCTTGCACGGCGATCTGGAACCCGCGTTTCAGCATTTTTGGCAGGACACGCGTGAGCGCTATCGCTTGGGTCAGGGCGAGCCTGATCGCCCGGTGTTGCCGCCTGAGACTTTGTTTCTGGGGATTGAGCAGTTTTACGCCCGCGCCAATGACTATGCCCAATTGGCCCTGCGTGGTGCCAGCCCCCACCCTAACCCTCCCCCAGGGGGGGAGGGAAAAGAATATACCCTGCCTTCACTCCCTCCCCCTCTGGGGGAGGGCTGGGGTGGGGGCACTTCCCCCTACGCCGAATTCGACACCCTGCCCGAACTCACCGTGGTGCGCGGCGCAGACGACCCGCTCGCCCGCCTCAAGCAACACATCCGCAACACACAGCACCGCGTGCTCTTGCTGGTCGAAAGCGATGGCCGCCGCGAGAGCTTGCTGGACTTCCTGCGCGCCAGCAGCCTCTCACCACCCGCCTTTGAATCGCTGGAAGAATTCCAAACCAGTAGCGAAAAAATCGGCATCGCTACCGCCGGGCTAAGTCAAGGTTTTGTATGGGCGGAAGAAGGCATTGACTTCGTCACCGAGACCGAGCTGTTTGCCGCCGGCCCCACCACGCGGCGTCGCAAAAAACAGGAGCAGGTTAGCGATGTGGAATCGCTCATCAAAGACCTGAGCGAGCTCAACGTGGGTGACCCGGTGGTTCATTCAGCCCACGGAATTGGCCGCTACCGGGGCCTGATCAACATGGACATGGGCGAAAAAAACCCCGACGGCACGCCCGCGTTGCAAGAGTTTTTGCACCTCGAATACGCTGACCAAGCCACGCTGTATGTGCCGGTGAGCCAGTTACAGCAAATCAGCCGCTACACCGGCGTCAGCGCCGATGAAGCACCACTGCACCGCCTGGGCTCAGGCCAGTGGGAAAAAGCCAAACGCCGTGCGGCCGAGCAAATCCGCGACTCGGCGGCTGAACTGCTCAACATCTATGCTCGCAGGGCACTTCGCGAAGGCCATGCGTTCCGCTACTCGGCCAAGGACTACGAGGTGTTTGCCAACGACTTCGGCTTTGAGGAAACCCCGGATCAGCGCGCCGCCATCCACTGCGTGATTCAGGACATGATTTCGCCGCGCCCCATGGACCGCTTGGTCTGCGGCGATGTGGGTTTTGGTAAAACCGAAGTGGCCCTGCGCGCCGCCTTCATCGCCATCACCGGCGGCAAGCAGGTGGCCTTGCTGGCCCCCACCACGCTCTTGGCCGAGCAGCATTACCAGACGCTGGTAGATCGCTTCTCCAAGTGGCCGGTCAAAGTGGCCGAGGTGTCGCGCTTTCGCTCCGGCAAAGAGGTCACGGCGTCGCTCAAGGGCCTGGCCGACGGGACGGTGGACATTGTGGTGGGCACGCACAAGCTGCTGTCCGAATCGACCAAGTTCAAGAACCTGGGCCTGCTCATTATTGACGAGGAACATCGCTTTGGCGTACGCCACAAAGAGCAGATGAAAGCCCTGCGCGCCGAGGTGGACGTGCTCACGCTCACCGCCACGCCCATCCCGCGCACGCTGGGCATGGCGCTGGAAGGTCTGCGTGACCTGAGCGTGATTGCCACCGCGCCGCAGCGTCGCCTCGCCATCAAGACCTTTGTGCGCAACGAAGGCCAGGGCGTGATCCGCGAGGCGGTGTTGCGCGAGTTGAAGCGCGGCGGACAGGTGTACTTCTTGCACAATGAGGTCGAGACCATCGAGAACCGCCGCCAGCAGCTCGAAGCGTTTTTGCCTGAAGCGCGCATCGCCGTGGCCCATGGCCAAATGCCCGAGCGCCAACTGGAAAGCGTCATGCGCGACTTTGTGGCGCAGCGCTACAACCTGCTCCTTTGTTCCACCATCATCGAGACCGGCATCGACGTGCCCACCGCCAACACCATCGTGATTGCCCGCGCGGACCGATTTGGCCTGGCGCAGCTGCACCAGTTACGCGGACGCGTGGGCCGCAGCCACCACCAGGCCTACGCCTACCTGATGGTGCCGGACACCGAGAGCCTGACCAAGCAGGCCGCGCAGCGGCTGGACGCGATCCAGCAGATGGAAGAACTGGGTAGTGGCTTTTACCTCGCCATGCACGACCTGGAGATTCGCGGTGCGGGCGAGGTGCTGGGCGAAAACCAGAGCGGCAACATGCTGGAAGTGGGCTTCCAGCTTTACAACGAAATGCTGTCCGAGGCCGTGCGCTGCCTGAAAGAGGGCAAGGAGCCGGACTTGCTCAGCCCGCTCAACGTCACCACCGACATCAACCTGCACGCCCCGGCGCTGCTGCCGAGCGACTACTGTGGTGATGTCCACATGCGCCTGAGTTTTTATAAAAAGCTGGCCACTGCCAAAAATGCGGACCAGGTGGACGCCTTGCTGGAAGAAATCGTGGACCGCTTCGGCAAACTCCCGCCGCAAGCGCAAAACCTGATCGACGTGCACCGTCTGCGCGTGATTGCCAAGCCTTACGGCGTGGTCAAGGTCGATGCCGCCCCGCACCTGATCACCATCACCTTCAAGAAGGATGCGCCCATTGACGGCATGCGCGTGATCGAGCTGATCCAGAAAAACCGCCACATCAAACTGGTCGGCAATGAAAAAATTCGCATCGAACGCGAACTGCCCGAGCCCCGGGCTCGGGCACAAATGGTGCGCGATGTGTTGAAAAATCTGGGGCAACCCATGAAGGAATCGGTTGCTGCCAAATGACACGCCTCATCTAGACATATGCACAAGCATATGCTAAGGTAACAACATCCTCTCAAGGAGATGCATCATGTCAACGTCACACCTTACTTCAAGCCATATTGCTTCTGAATCCATAGCACCTTACGCCATAGATACGGGCACTAGAGCCATAAAGCTATTTAGAAACGGGGCCAATCAGGCACTGCGCATTCCGAAAGAATTTGAATTACCCGGCACAGATGCCCTGATTCACCGCGAGGGCAACAAGCTCATCATTGAAGCCGTGCCCAACAAACCCAAGAAAGGCACCGCCGCTGCTTTAGCCGCCGCCCTGCGGGAAATGGCAGCCGAAGGCCA
>CANCDA010000008.1 GCA_947374705.1 Comamonadaceae bacterium
GCAGCTTGCGCATCACCACCCTGCCCTCGCCCACTACCACTTACACCCTGCAGGCAGCCCAGTACCCCGCAGAGTCGGCTGCGCAAGCCTTATCCAAGACCATCAAAGCCCAAGACGAAACCAGCACCGTTATCGCCCTGGCAGGCTCAGGCGGCTATGTTGTCACCGTGGGCGAATTCAAAAGCGAGCAAGAAGCGCTTTCTCAACGCGAATACCTCTCGCTCAAACTCAACTTACCCAAGCCCATGAGCCCCCTGGAGATCACTCCACCGCCCAAAGCGGGCTCATAAGCCGCCGAGACTTTCGCAACAGCCTTCGGCACGGATGATCTTTAGTGACCCAGCCCGCTTGGCCATAAGCATCCACAAAGCACACATTGATCTGCGCCATGCCTTGGGAGCAAAAGTAAACATAGACGTTAGCGTCCTGCTTGTCCGCCATGTACCAAAGCCAGGGTCTGTTCGCCAAGCCCCAGCTACTGACCTTGCGCGCCAGCAAATCGGCTTGACCCAAGGCGGTGACCACGGCCACGCGTAAGTGGGCGTCGCCCATGGTGGGGGAGATGTAGATGCGGGGCATTAAGCAAGCGTGTTGCACGGGGAGGTCATCAGCAACTGTGATCAGCAATTGCTAAAGAACACTTCAGCAGTACTTAGGAGTGCGTCTTCTCCCGAGCTGCAATTGTTTGATTTCGCTTTGCAATCACATCATGTAAATCTTGATGGTGTGGCCCCTTGCCTAGTTCCGATACTTTTTGCATAGTGCGACCGGCATTTCCTATAGTTTTCGCCGTAAGAAACGCCCGAATGGCAATGCCTGGGATGCCAGGAATGAGGGATGCCAGTCCGCGCGCACTTACATTCATACCAATATCTCTAATACCGGCTGCGGTAATGGCTCGTGTTTCACGCCTTAAAGAAGCAGCCAGCTTTTCTCCACCTTCGTCCGCAGCACCCCGTCTATATGCATCTGCAGTTCGAATGTGACCGGGTATTTTTAGCAATTCACTAGGGGCATTTTTAATTTTTTCCCACTCTTTATTCGCTATCCGCCCTGCAAGTTCTTGACCGTCGGCGATGAATTCCTTTTGTTGCACGCGATGGCCGTAACGGACAACACCAAAAGCTTTTTCGGCAACCTTTCTTCCAGGGAGAACCCAATTTGATGGGGCGTATCCACTTACATGACGACTCACGGCATCAGAGGTGGTAAGTTGATTCACGCGAGCGTGTGATTTTTCAATATGCGCGTGAACTGGATCAGCGGCAGTATTTTTACTTGAACTTGACTCGCCACCCTGCTCATGGGTTGCTTCATGCCTTGCATGTTCGAGTGATCTTGCTCCGATATCCAACAACACGCCACCAACCATCACCCCCCTTACATACGCCTTTGGGTTTGGTTGCGCCATGTATTGAAAAGCAGCCCGCCCTGCACGCCCTGCCAACCTAAACCCAGCTGCTATTTTTGCCATAGTGTTCTCCAATAAAGTTATAACGAAAGAACTGATGTGTCGATTACAAAATAAATCTTCGCACTTAAGTGATCAACGGACAGCGCATAAAAAAATCAGGCTGAAGAGGGCGCTGGTTGCCGTAAATATGTCAAAAATGTTCGCCATCTTTGGGGCGATGGAGCGCATCCCGTAGCTAGAGCGTCGCATCTGTGATAAATCAAAGCGAAATTTTCTTCGGCGTCTTCATTCCAATCGTGGTCATCAATCTCGGAAAACGCAGCTCGCTCCAGCACGCGTCGGCAACGCTGGTTGTCTGAATAAACGGCAGTGAACAAATGCCGCACGCCACCGGCTTTGAGTGTCGATGTCAATAAAGCCAAGGCGCGCGAAGCGAGTTTTTTTCCCTGGAAATCAGCGCCAATCCAATAATGGAAGAAAGCCATGTCTTCAAGCTGACGAAATCCAATCACCCCGATGAATCCGAAGTCGCTATGCATCAAGGCGTAATCAACTCGGTCAGCACCCTGCCCTGCGGCTTGTTCGCTGTCGTCATCCAGCTCACCCAGTTGGGCCATCTCGGCAATTTGCGGATCGCGTCTTTGGTAGCGCAGTGCGTCCGTATGCGAGTCATCCAGCAGCTCAAGGCACAGTTTGCCCGCACGCATGTGCTCATGCAAATACCAAGGGTGGGCCAACCATGTTTGAAATTTCTTCTGTATTTGCGTGACCAGTGCCTGCGCAGCTTCATTGTCAGGTTGCAACTGCAAGGCACTTTGCGCCCAACGCAAAGCAGCACCTGCATGGCCCGTGCCCAGTTCAACCTGCGCTTTGAGAATCAGCAAATGACATTGCTCGTCTTCATCATCAAACAGGGTTTGCGCCAGCACCTCACGCGCATCGGCCCAAGCCGCCATGGACGCCAGGCAAACGGCGAGAGCTGCGCCCATGTCGGCCCCGCGATTGACTGTTGGGGTGGCAGACCAAGCCTGCATCAGGCTTGTCCGCAGCGCTTGTGCACTCACGCTGTCTGCGTTCATGGCCGCGTCGATCAGGCGACTCAAATGGCTGCTCAGCGTGCGGGGGTCGGAGCCGGATTTGCGCAGCCGGTAGTCCAACTCCAGGGCTTCATCGCCCCTCCCCTCTAAAGTAGCGGAATGACAAGTGACATCACGCTCACGGTCATCGGGATGCGCTGCTGCCAGTTGCGCCAACAGAACCTGCCAAGCGTTCTTGTCAACGCCCAGAATGTCGTCTCGGCAAGCCGCGTGCAGCACCCAGCCGTGATCGCTGCGCTGGCAGTTGTTGACTTGGGCGCCATTCATCTGCTGGTGCTGGCCCAAGGCATGAAAGTTCACCGGCAGCATCCATCGCTCGGACGGTACAAGCCGAGACGGCATTAGACCATTGGTGCGAATTTGACGCTCATCGCTGACGCCCATGTCTGCCGCCAATAGCAAATAGCGACCCGCAGAAAAATCGGCAATGGCGTCAATTTGCATCAGCGCTGTCTCGGATAAAAGCAGTGCAGCACTGGGCACACCCACGCAATAGTTGGATAGCAGATTTGCTTCTCTGGTGTGGGTAATGTGGGCTAGTGTGTTGGGCTGCCATTCGTATTGCAATTCAAGTTCGCCCCGGATGTCTGACGAATCGGTTGTGTTGACAGCTTCTTGCACGTGACCCAGGAAGTACTTGCCGTGGTGTACCGCATGCAACTGCGCGGCTTGGGTGCTCCACCCCCCAAGAGCCAAAACGACCAGCGGGTTTCGCGCGCCAAACAGAGGTGTGCGCTTGGCACCCAACAGCAATGGCCGCCCCGTGCACATGTTCCAACTGCCTAGCTCAAGACGACCTGCTTCAATATGGGGTGACAACACACCATGGTTGGCGAGGCCTTGCGTCAAAACATCACGCTGTGAAGCCTCCGAGGTGCAAGCGACATATTGCACAGGCCAGCCCTGCATGCCGTGACCTTGCAACAAGCTGAATAAGGCTGGCAAAAAACAGGCCACGTGACTGGCATCGCCTGGCGCAATATCCAGTACATACAGGGGTTGCGAAGCATCAAGCCCTCCCATTCTTTGCAGGCGACTCCAATGCATGACCACCGCCTCAGCCCAGGCCCGCCCCAAGTTGGGGGAAGCCAGTTCCGCTGTCACGGGGACTGAGCTTCCCAGATGGGAGGCACAGAAGTCCAGAAAAGTGGGGCCGGACAAGGGCAACGCAGGCTGCGTCTTGGAAGACTCGGTATCGCATAAAGCATCGGATGACACAAGCGCTGCGGGTGGCATAACCACCGTATCGGACATGGACTGCATCGTCATGACACCTCCTCCGGCTTTGTTTCAATACCCAACAACTCAAACACATTGATCTGCCCTCCCAGCCGAATAAACACCTCGTGGTACAGCTCGGCCGTGTTCAAGCGCCCCCACGCCACAGCACGCTGTACCAGGTAGGGAGCGGGGCTGTGAGGGTCAAGCTGCATGAGCATGTGACTGGCTTGCTCCAGCATGGCGTAGGCTTGCGCTCGGTCATTTGCTGGAAATAACGCTGAATGTGCGGCGAGCTGAACTGTAGGGTTGGGCTGCGCTTGGTCCTCATCGCTCGACTCATCCCATGGGTGTTGCGTCCTGGAATCGGGGCGGTCGCTTTGCCTTGGCGCAGGTACGCCTCGGCGGTGTAGCTCGGCTTGCACCAAGGTGTGGAGGTGAAGCAGCACGTCCGACAGGCCAGACAGGCTGGGCGCGTCGTGAGCAAAGCGCTCATCGACCGTGTGTTTGAGTTGCGCCATGGCCGACAGGGCGTCAAGCAAATTTAATTCCAAGGCTTGATACCAAGCGGTGGCGCTGGCGTGCATGGTCGATGTCAAATCGGCTAGCGTG
Organism: Comamonadaceae bacterium; assembly: GCA_947374705.1. Taxonomy (GTDB): domain Bacteria; phylum Pseudomonadota; class Gammaproteobacteria; order Burkholderiales; family Burkholderiaceae_C; genus CANCDA01. Next base: position 4,342 of record CANCDA010000008.1, read on the forward strand.
ACTGCCTCTTCCTCTTCGGGCATAACGACAGATGACAAAGAGGCTCTGGCCTTGATCTGCTCAAGGTATTGCGCGCTCTCCCAATCGATCAAGCTGTACTCGCGCTGTACTCCGGCCTGGGTCAAGGGCTGTTGCTTGAGGGCGAGAGTCACTGTTTTGACGGTGGATCGCAAGATATTGGCCCGGTGCTCGCACCCCTTGTCGTTGATCTGTGGATACAGGCTGTCCCAATAGCTGCGCAGTAAACCCTCAATCAACAGCAGGGAGGGTGCCACGGCAGAAAATCCGATCTGATGAACCTGGGCTTCCAGCAACCAGGTGGCTACTTGAAGGTCTTTGCTCTTGTGCAGCAAGGCATCGGTGGCAGTGCGGCTGACCATGGGCCAGTCGGCGCGTTTGAGTTCGTAATCCCACTGCCCGCGTGACAGACTGGGGTCATCTTCTTGCTTCGCATGGCGTATGGTTTGGTACACGCCATTGCTCTTGACGGGATAGCCTGCGGGGCTATTGCCGTCAATGGGCTGCAACATGGCTTCGAGCGTGGTGTTCAATCGCTCGCCAAAGTAGCGGCTTGATCGCGCTAGGAGTTCGGTGTTCATGGTGAGTCTCCGTTTCTTGTTCTCAAGGCAGGGTTGGCAGGGGCGCCTTCTTCGGGAATTGTTTGGGCCAACTCAGAGGCACAGACGCTTGTGATTTGGGATCCGTACTCGACACATTCAGCCCCAAATACACCGTGACCAACTCGCTCTTGTCGGCACTGGAGCTTGTGTTCAATTGAACCGTTGGCACTTTGAACTCCAGCAACACACGCTGCGGGTTTTTCGGATCGGCGGGTACCGGGTAGGTGGGTTTTTGGCGTTCCACCATGCGCAGCAGCGACCAATCGCTGACATCACTAAAGGAAGCGGTGTTGCCTTTGGCGCTGTAGCCACTGCCTTCACTCACGTTGGCGGGGCTGGCTGGTCGCCATTTCGAACCTTCAGCCCAATGCAGGTCAAGCAGCAAGAGTTGCCCCAAGTTCCAGTCCAGCATGGCGGGTTTGGTACCGGGGTAGCTGATCACGCGTTGACCTGAGCTTAAAACCCAACTGACCAGTTGTTCGCTGCCAGGCTTGGCTGGGGTCTGCGGCTGTACCCGAAACGTTACGTCCAGCTTGATGGGTTGGGTCGCCCCATTCACCCCTAATCCGCCCCCTAACAATTGTTCGACTTCGTCCAGCTGGGCCAGGAAAGTACGGGCCTCGCTCACCCACGGTGGCGCATCCAGATTGAGCAGCGCCGATTGCAGGCCTTCGCGCTGCGCCGCGTAGTCGTTTAAAAAGTTTTTGGCCGCAGCCACCGAGGCATCACCCTGACGGCTATTGAGTGCGGCAAACGGATAGTGGCCTGCAAGTTCGTTGTTAAAGCGTTCGGCCAGCTTGCGGTAGCCAGTGGTGGCCTGCTCGACGCGCCGGTTCACGCAACGCAGGTTGATTTGTGACATCAACTTCTTTCTCAGATCGGAGAACATGTCCTCTTCATAGGCTGGTGCCTGGTAGGCGGCCAGTGTTTTGGCGCAATTGGCGTAACTCATATCGGCCAATGTTTTATAAAAAAATGTGTCCAGCGTCCCAACCTGCCCGTTGGGGTCTTTGAACTGCACGTAGCGAGTCAACTCGTTGATCGTGTTGCTCCAGTAACTGCTCGTCTGAGTTTTGTCCCGCTGCGCATCGTTCACGCCATCGGTATTGCGCAGCAGATTGACGAATGGGTCGGCCAGCCGGGTCACGGCTTGCGCCCGCGCCGCTTGACGCTCCAGGTAGTTGCGGATCATGGCTGTGCTGCCCAGGTTCACCAGCAAACCATCTTCCGGCCCAGCCTCTGGCTCATACAAGGGTTTGGTGAGTACGAGTGAGGCCACCCGGGATAGCGCGCTGGACGCGTAATCACGCGCGCACTGCGTCACACGAGGGCCGCTCGCACTAAATCCGAGTTGGGTGTACAGGCGTAAATTGCCGAGCAAGGGGTCAAGTGCCTTGGAGAAATCTCCGCTTTGCTGAAGCAGTTGCTGCTCTAGCACTGACACGGCATCCAGCCCTTGTGCCATGGGTGCGGGGCTGGTGGCCAATTGGGATGTGCGCATGGCGTCGTTCATGACGTACTCAAGCTGGGCACTGGCCAAGCGGTCAAACAAGGGTCTGCTTTTAGCGGGCGCCCCCATGGGGGTCAGGCCCTGTGCCTGCGCAAAAGCCTGGTATTCGTTAGCGTAGTTGAGGGCCTTGCCCAGATCGGGCGTGCTCCACGTGACGGCCACGCTATTGCATTCAAAATCGAGCGGGTTGCTGATCTGCATATAGCTTTGTGAGAGCAGGGCCGTCAAACCACGCACCTCGGTCGAGAGCTTTGGATTCATGCCCCATTTCTCATCCAGCGGCATCAACAATGGTCCGTAGGGCGACATCTGCATGCCACGCAACATTTTTAGGGCAGGGTCGTAACACTGGGCCGCACCGAATCGATCCGCATTCGTCATCAAGGTCTTGGTATAGCCATGGTCTTTGACCAGCGGCATCAGAAGACTGCGTAGGTCATGTGCATCGCTGGTACAAGGATTATTAAGGGGGTCGGTCGGCACCCAGGCCTTTTCAACCCACGTCAACCAGGCGGTCAAGCGGCGGGTGTCATCCACCGGGGCGTTCGATTTTTTGACATTCAGCGTGCTAAGCAGTATTGGCCCCAGTCCGACTTCTTTGAGCAAGTCGATTTGCAATTGCTCGGTTAATTCCGTCAGCTGTTGTGTCACTGTGATGCGCATGCGCGCAGGCACAGTGACCCAACCGCTGTAGGGCACTTGCGCCAATGACTGAGCCACCACACCGTTGGCTCGTGCGGCGGCGGCGGGCAGACCGCTGCCATACAGGTAGGTGTAAATCTGATTGAGCTTGTCCAGCTTGACGCGCGGCGAGTCTGCGGGAATTGCCGTGAGTCGCGCGAAAGACTGAAGCTTGTCCTCCAACTGGCGTATTTCCAGGGCCAGGGTCTTGAGCGTGAAGCGAGTCTTCGCATAGGCCGAGTTCTTCACCACAATGCCCGCCAAGGTCGGCTCACCGGCGATGGTCAAACCTTCGTCCATTTGTTTGGCCCGCTCTTGCAAGGCACAGGCCAGAGCCGGAAAAACCGTGCGTGCCATCACCGTGTTGGAGACCACCTGTGTGGCGTTATCGCTGGGCCGCGAATCCAGCCACGACCAAGGCATGGTGACAAATGCCAAATCGGTGTCCATGGCCGCTGCCCGGTTCAGCACTTCATCAAGCAGCACCTTGGAAGTGCAGACCTCCTTCATCTGATCCTGTACCTGAGCGATGGCTTGTGACTGTTGCAAGACCACCATGCTGGTTCTCAAACCCTCAACCTTGCGCTCCAAGGTCAAAGCTGACCAGCCCAATGCCAGCAAGAGCAGCCCTGCTGCGGTCACGACGGAGCGCTGCGTGTTGCGCACGGCCAGATCGCGCGACCAGATCGATGTGCGGGTCGCGCGCACCAAGCCGCGCTCCTGATCCAGTTTTTGGTTGGTCAAGTCCTCCACAAAAGACACATCAGAGCGAACAGGACTCGGCGCTGGTTCAGCCGTAGCCACACAACCGGTGAAGTACAAGCCCCGACATTCATGCGGGGGGTTGTGCACCGACGCCTCAAACACCTGCGTCAAATAAGCCCGCAGTGGTCCATGGAGCCGATCAAACTGACGGGTGAACAAAAAGAATGCATCCGCGTCCCCAATGGGGAAGCGCTTGGTGACGGTTTCAATCTGCAACGCGGTGAGCTTGCGTCCGATTTGCTCAAACGCCTGAGCAGCCCATTGCGCTGCACCATCGGACTGAATGCCACCCCGAGCCGACCACCCGAAGATGCCTTCGCGCTGCTTCGCCGTGCTGTACTGCCAAAAAGGCGTAAAGCCCGCCAAGCTGTCGCACTGGCTGACCACTACAGACACAGGAACGATCAAATTGAATTCATCTCGCAATGCGTCAAGTTGCTGGCGGGTCTGACAAGCCAAGCGAAGTTGCTGTTGTGCACTGTCGTTCAAAAGGCTGCGAGCCGACACCACGAGCACGACACCGTCAATCGCCCGCTCTGGGCGCAAATGTAAAACGCCACGCAGCACACTGCGCCAAGTAGCCTGTTGCGCTTCGTCGGCCGTGTCGATGCCGATCAGGCCGCTCGGGTCTATCAGCTTGCCTTGCGCGAGCGTGTACCACGTCGTATCAGGAACACCGGCCACACGGGCAGCTTGCTCCTGCGGATACTGTTGCACCCATTTCAAAGAGGCCGCCAAACTGCTTTTGCCTGCGCCCGCCTGGCCCATCAAGAGCACCCAGCTTTGCGCGTAACGCGTCCGGTTCGATGCCGACACCACACTTTGGATGCCATGCACATACGCGAACATGAATTGCCAGCACCGCTGCAGGTAAGACAGCGACGGCGCAGCTTCGGGCGGCTGACATCCGGGCGTCAGTAGAAACTTGGACGTTTTGCCGCGCCACATGAGCGCCAGAACGAGCAAGCCCAGAGCCACCGCGATGGCGCTCAGTACCCAGAAGAAGACAGTGCTCGATCCCATGTGGTTCATCTCAAGGGAGCGCGATGACCAAAAAGCGCGTCATCCACGCCCAGATCACGGATGACAACACCCCAAAACCGACAGCAAACCAGCCCGCCCAGACCGACCAGCGACGCAGCGGTGCGACGCGCACATCCAACGAGCCCGCAGGCGCCTGGGCATAGGCTTGCGCAAACAGTTGCGGGGCAACTGAGAGTTCGCCAGCCTGTACAAAGCTGTGCAAACGCTGGCGCAATGCATTGATCGCCGTCTCGCCCTGGGGCCCTCGGTGCATGCCTTTGAAACCCAGTTGCAACGCCATCAAAAAGCAGCTGGCCAAGTCCCGGTGCAGGTCAGAGTGGGCAGAACCCAGCAGCAGTTGCTCGGCCAGTTCAAAGAAACGCCGTCCAGCCAAACGCGACTGGAACACCCGGTACTCCAGCAACACCCCCAGCCACTGCTCCTGCGCCGTCCAGTCGAGGTTCAGAATGAAGGTTTCATCTGCCACCACCACCATCACATAGCGTGCTGTCAAATACAAGCGCTGTTCGGCTTGCGTGCAGCGCTGTTGAATGGCGCGAGCCTGGATGTTGAGCAGCGCTTGCAGCCGATTGCTCACCGCTTGGGCCATCTCCTGTGGCAGCAAGGGCTTCTTGCCCGCTTCGCCCAACTCATGCGCCAGGGTGCCTCCTAGAGCTGCCGATTTGAAGCGAACCACCTCTTCGTGAAACCGCGCAAAACAGTCCAGCAGCAGCGAGGCCGCAGGCACTGTATTGGCCTGAGTTTCCAAGCTGTCGAGCACGGGTTCGTATCTCATTTGCGGGCCTGGTACAGCAAAATCATGGTGGGTTTTAGGCTGGATGATTTGGCATCGCCTTTGATGACCAATATCTGAGACGGGCTCAACAATGGCACGGTGCCGCGATCATCCAATTGCACGTTTTCGTTTTTGATAACGAACATTGCCGCACTGCTGCGAAGATTTCTTTGGCTCATTTCATCGGCCCCCAGCAAGCTGGATTTCGCCGAGACGCGCAAGCGGGCCGCCGACATTTGCAAGGCGTCGCTGGCGATGCAAGCGTCCGTCAACCATTGTGCCAAGCGGGTGCGGTCTTCAGTACCGATGCTGCGGCCTTCGGGCAGGCGTAATTCCACCAACAGTTCATCGCCCACTTCTTTGGGCAAGCGCTGGGCAAAAGAACCGTCAGGGCGCTGATCGAAAGCCTGGTACTCGAAGCTGGTGTTGATATAGTCCAGTTTGCTTTTTATATAGTCCATGGCTTGACGAAATTGCGGCTCGCAATTGTCATGCTGGTAAGGCTCCAGCTCGATCGGAATCGGGTTTGCACCGAACGAAGCCATGACCCCCACGAGTTGGGCCATGCAGTCGTACACCGCTTGCGGGCTGGCGTCATCACGTTTGACCAACAAACTGAAATGCGGCATAACCGTGGCCAGTGCTCTGGCCATTGCCAGATGCTTGCGGACATGCCGACTCTGCAATGCATCCTCATCGGGGCCGTCATCACGGCGATTGCCGCCCAATTCCCGCAACTTGAGCCACAGATCTTCGTTCAAACGCAGCAAGTTAACGTGCAAGCTGCTGCTTCTCAAAAAATCACACGCCCTCAAGTTCAGCATGGGAGGGTGGTAGTCTTTGAAGTCAATGCCCTTGGAGTCCTGGCGACGCTCAATTTCAAACAGTGGGCACACCACGTACTGAGGGCTGAAAGACGACTTCGTCGACAACTTTATGAGGGGTCGCAGTCGATCAATCGGTTCATCACCCGTGATGGGAGGAAGTCGATCATGTGGCGCGTCACCCATCAAGATGGGTTCATCCGTCGCCGCAATGCCAGGCATGAGCTCATGGCGAACCAGGGCCGAATTCACTTGTGTCGAGTTCGATGGTCGAGCCGGAAAAATCAGCGAGACACGCACGCCAGCTGGCGTTAGCTGGAGTTTGGCATTAACGTCTTTCACCAAGGTCTTGCCGGCGTAGGAGCCCGGAAAAATAACAGGCGTGCCGTCAGGCATCACGCATTCGAGCTTTTTGATTTCGACTATGCCGGCCTTGAGCTTGGTCATGTCCAACTCAAGCTTAACCACCCCCCAGAAGTTGGGGTTGACCATGGCCAGCCGATAGCGCAAATGCTCTTGCCAATAAACGTCGTTTTGCTGGAAGTGCTGGGCTGATAAGAGCATGCCTTCGGCCCAGTGAAGGCTGTCAGGCAATGCGGGGGTGTCATTCATGGCGATCTCCGGGGAAATTCAATTGCAGCTCGCATAATTAATCTGCTCTCTGCTCAGCGTGACCTGAGCACAGGAATAAGACGTCAAGTTGCCCATGGCCTGACCTTTTGTACTCAGGTAGTTGGCATAGCTGTAAACGGCAATGGCTTTTTTGTAGCCGTGAGGCAATGGCTTGTTTGCACCCGGACCTGCTGGTGGTATCTCAAGTGACAAAACGGCCAGAGCGCCACCCCAATTGGCCATGAGCATCGACTTGTTGGCAAACCATTCGGGGCCGGTTTTCGGTAGTACGGTCAATGCTGTTTTGTCGAACACAAACACCACATCAATGGCTGTGGCCATATTGCGGTTGGCATCGAGTTGGGCCACCACTTTGATCTGTTTGAGGTCTGTGGTGGACTTGTAGTCCATGGCGTAGCTGATGAAGCTGCACGCGCCAAGGTTCAACACGACCAACAGGGTGATGATGAAAATTGAAGCGCGTTTCATGGTTTTAACTCAACACCATGACGCAAACTTGGGACGGCGTGATCGATATGCCCACCGCATTGCCGACCATTCCGTTTTGCCCCACCACGCTGGTGAGGCGTGTCGAAAATACCCCACCCATGCTGACTTTGAAACTGCCCATCATGTAGCGATCCGGGCCTATCTCCAAGGCAGACACCACACCCAGACCCAGGCCGGGCTCGTCGCCGTTGCTGATCGTGCCTTGCGTCACCAAATTTTCTGCCATTCCACCGCCAATGATCACACTGAACTGCGATGGAATATGAGAAATCGAAATCGCAATATTGGGAAACGGTGTCGGTACTGGCCCGACTGGCGTGGGCACCAGACACACGTCTGGAAACGCAAAATTCATCACACACAGATTGGTGTTGGCAAACATGCTTAACCTAGGCTCACGCGTTCAGCGTCGATTTTCAAATCATCCTGCGCCGTCAGCAGCGCTTGACGCCCATGCAGGCGCAGCATGGCCGAGGCCTGCACCATGCAATGCTCGACTTGGGTCACCAGATGCTGCGCCGTCTGCACCATGGTCTCGCTCACTGTGCTGAGGAAATGCTTTGCGTTGACGCTGACCGCGCCTGCTACCGAGGTGAGTTCCACATCGCCCATGCAGCGCAATGCAATCTTTTGAGTGCAACTGACTTCAAAGCCCGCCTGTTTGATGGCGAGCACCTGCGCACCCGGAACGGCCAGATCGGCGTGCCCGGCGTTCGCGGCATCGGGCAAGTCTGGCGCACGCAACAGCACATGCGTGATGAACAGGCCTGAGGCGCTGTGAAACAGGGCCACCGTATCTCCTGTTCGAGGTGTCAACAAAGTGGATGCCGCCTGCGTGGCTAGCCGCCCGTCGCTCAACCGGTACTGGGCACGCCCCAAGGCTTGACTGACTTGTGATTCACCCCAGACCTCTTGCGCAGGTGGCAAGGCTGTGGCACGTACTTCTGCGATATTGATCATGCGATTTCCATTTCAAGTGAGCGTTTTTCGGCTTGGGTACGGGCCGGGTCTGTGGGCCGGGCCGTGTCCAAACTGGCCTCTGTGAAGTCGGCGCGCAGCCAATGAGCCTGGTGAAAATTGGCACGTTCGAACTGACAGTTTCTAAAGTCCATATCCACCCCACGGGCGTGAACGAAGCGCGCAAACTGAAGATTGGAATTGGCCATCGACACCTGCTGATGCTGGCTGTGATCCCACACCGTCTTGACCAGCCTAGCGTCGCGCAGTGTGACCGCCAAGAGCTTTGCTTTAAAGAGAACGGCACCTTCAAGCTCGGCACGATCCAAGAGGACTCGGTTGAGCTTGGCTTTGACGAATTGAGAGCCAGACGCCTTGATATCTGTCAGATCGCAATCAACAAAAATCGCTTCGCCAAAATTGCACTCCTTGAGGTCTGCGCCGTTCAAATTGGCGTTCGAGAAATTCGCCCCGATGAAGGTGCAACGCACCAGACTGGCACCTGGCAGTTGTTGCCCGCGAAAATCCGCTTTGATGAACAGGCTGGTATGGGCGCTCATGCCTGCGAGATTGGCCTCGCGCAGATCCGCCTCGTTGAGCATGACGTGATTCAGTTGCGCTCCCTGCCATTGGCTGGCGCGCCATGCACCACCGGCAAAGGCGGTTCGCAGCAAGTCTGATTGCTGCCACTGCGAAGCACTCAGATTGCAATCGGAAAACATCGACTTTTCCAGCTTGGCGTGCTGCCACTGACTGTGACTTAGCTCGCATTGGGTAAAAGACAACATTGCGCCCTGCAAGTTGTTCCACTGGCTAGCTTGCATGCGGTTGTTGAAGAAGGCCAAGCGCTTGACCGTGACATCACTGAAATCTGCGTTCACCAGTTCGCAGTCAATAAAGGTCGCACCTTCCAACTGCGCCCGCGACCAGCATGAGCCACTCAGGTTGCAGTGTGTGAATACGGCGGCGCTGAAGTCTTCGCCCTGCGCATCGAAGCCTGCCAACGATAGATTCTGGATGGGTCGCCCCAGGCGCAACAATCGCGCAATCTCCGCCCTATCCTGTGCCGATACCTGTGATTTAAGAGTCGTCATGGCAGTGCCCTGCGTGAATCCATCACCACACCCCGTGTGTCCGCTTTGTTGAAACAAACCTCGGTCAGCTCGGCTTCAAAAAGACTGGCCTGGCGCAGGTCAGCGCCGGTGAAGTTGGCTTTGCGCAGCAGGGCCTGAAAGAAGTCTGTATCTACCGCGCTGACGCCGCCCATCTTGGCCTGCATCATGAGCGACTGGGCAAGGCAGGCCGCATCGAGCCGCGCCCCCGTGAGCTCCGCCCGACTCAGATCGCAGGCACTGAGCAAGGCCCCTGTCATATTGCTTTCTTGGAGCTTGCTCTGAGTCCAGCTACAGCGCTCGGCACGCAGGCCGCTCAAATCAGCCCAGAGCCAGTCGGTGTCGTTCGCCTGCACCTGAATCAGACGTGCGCCCCGCCACAGGCTGTGCGTCAAATCAGAGCCAATCACGGCACTGCGCTCCCAGCGCGAGCCTGAAAAATCTGCCCCCATTGCATTCATCTTCCAGCCCACGAATTTGGTGAAAGAAGCACCCTGCCAGCGACTGCCTTTGAGCACAGCCTGGTTCATCAAGGTGCCCTCCAGACGAGCGCCGTCAAAAATGGAGTCGGTGAGATCAGCGTCGTCCAACAGGGCCGACATCAGTTGGCTGCCAGTGGCGTTAACGGATTGCCACTGCGCACCGGCGGCCCGCACCTTGCGCAGGCTGGTGCGTTGAAAACTTGCGCCTTGAGCTGTGCTGGCGCACAGATTGGCTTCATCCAATTGCGCATCGTCGAATTGGGCACCCGCCAGTTGCGCTTGTGTCAAAACGGCTCCACGCAAGTCACAACCCCGCAGATCGGCCTGGCGCAAATCGGCAAACTCCAGCAGGCAAGCACTCAGGTCAAGCCCAGCAAGACAAGCCCCGCGCAGATCAACGCCTGCCAAGTCTTTGCCCGCCAGAGGCTGGCCCTGCTGCACCCAGCTCAGGACTTGAGCGCCCAGTTGAGCAGCCAACTCGGCGCATAGCACCTGCGCCGGTGCAATGGGCGTGGGTGAGGCTTGCCGGGCCTTTGCTTTGAGTTGCAGCGCTGCAGCGAGTTTGTCCAAGGTGTCAGCGGATGATGAAGGAGAAGACGAAGCCAGCGCAAGTTTCATCATCTCTAAGGTTTGCGCGTCCTCTGCGCCCTGCGCGCGCAGCAAAACATCTGGCCAGGTTGGCTGCGCAGGCTGGGCCGCAACTTGAGGTGGTTCGACACCCCCCTCTTTGAGGGTTTTTTTCAGTTCAGCCAGATTTTGTTCAAGTGTTTTCTTTTGCTCATCCGCATCGTGTTTGACCTTCTCTATCAGGGCTTCGGCGCTTTGCATCATGGCCGTGAGATCCATGTCCCCGCTTTTCATCGCCTGTGGCGACGGCGTTTGCAGCAAAGGGGGAGGGACTTGAGGCGGCACGTGATCCGCCGGGCGCTCCATGCCGCTTTGTGTCCAGAATTCGTTGTCGATTTCGTCCAGAACTGCCTGTTGTTTCTGCCGGGCAGTTTCGGCCTGTGCTTGTAAGACATCGGCACTGAGCGCAGGCATGGCTGGTGCGAGTTGAGACTCGTTAAAGGCATGCAGTCCAGCGGTTTTGCTGTCCATGCGCAGACCCAAGACCTGTGCATAGTGAGCCAGCGGCTTGGGTGCGTCGCTCGCGGCTTCATAGGCCAGCATCAGGGTCGAAATGTCCAGAGCATCACTGTCGGCCACTGCAAGCGTGCCACGGTAAGCGGCCACGCCGAGTTCTTTTTCTGGCAAGAACCACACGGTGTCCATCACCAGTTTGACCTCACGCAATGCCTCAGACGCATCCCCCTGCCCCAGCGCCCACGCGCGCACCCGTTGCGTGGGCAACTTCCCCCTGATTTCTGGACGAACAGGGTGCATGCCCTGCAGCAGATAGGGCTCTCCCCCGCAGAATGGCGTTGGCTGGTGTTGATCCACCGCCGCCTGGTTGTAAAGCCGCCAATCCAGATCAGCCGGCAGACCGGGATAGTCTTCGCGCAACCAGCGCTCGTCATACGTTCCTGCGTGGCGTTTGCGCTGTTCAGCATCGATAGGTATGGGTCCCAGACCCACATCGGACATGCGGCCCTGGTCTGCACAAAAAACCCTCAAGCGCTTGTCAATAGCGCCAACTTGAAGACGAACCTCTACGTGCTGCACGCCCTGCCCCTGGGGCGCACAAGCCCCGCCCAGCACCAAAACCTCGGCGTACGCCTTGGGCATGACTTCATCCAGGGCCTGACCAGTGGGCAACACACTCATGAGGCGGCTCCACTGCGACGCTTCCAGCATATAGCGCGTCGTGCTTAACTCACCCAGCGGGAAAAAAGCCAGCGCGGTGACCACCAGTTGGTTCTTCTGGCCTTGCTGATAAGTCTTGTACAAAAGACCCAGGGTGAGCGGTTTGATGATCTTCATACGGCGCTCACAAATAGATCTTCAACTCGGTGATGGTCAGGCTCATGGCAACCATGTTCATCTCCATCGACTCACCACCGATACGATGCGAAATGCCAGGCCCCGTGATTTCAAGCGATGCAGTCACGCCTTTGACGGCAACGCTGGTCACAGCACCAGCTATCGAAATATCGTTACTGCTTCCCGTTACGGAAACATTCAGGCTTGTGCCTGTCACGGAAACGTTGCTGCTTGCGCCCGTGAGGCTGACCCGGTTGGATGCGCCGCTCATACCGACATCACTTTGCGCGCCAAACATGCTGATGGAATCGCTGACACCCGTTGTTGACTTGCTAGTCTGCTTACCGGTGGTGGAGTCGTTTTCGCTAACTGACACCTTGCTCGTGCTCTTTTGAGTTCCCGAAACCGTGGAGTCACTGGTTGCATTGCCAGTGACCAAGGAGGTGTTGTTGGTGTTGTCAAACACCGTGTCGCTATCGCTCACCGCACCATGGTGCTTGCTGTAGGTGGAGCCAAACGAGTCCGACTGGCTGAGCAAACCGTCTTTGCCTTTATCTGAGGTTGAGTAGCTGTAACTTGCGCCTTGCGAATAGGACGATTCACGGAATTTACCGCTGTCGTACTGTTGACTGATGATGGCCACCGCAGCGTCCAGGTTGGCATCCGACTTCAAACCAAAGCGGATGCTCTTTCCATCGCCATAGCCGGTCGAATAGCTGCTGCCCACATTGGTGTTGGCCGTCCAGCCCGAGGGCATGATGACTTGAGTACCGTTGGCCTGGATGATGCTTTGGATCTCGGGCAACTCCGACTGGTCGCTGGCCCGTGTGATCAGCACCGTGGAGCCAATCTCCGGCACGGTTTGCATGTGGGCCGCCAGCTTGATCCAGACCGGGCTCGCATTCTTCACGCCGTCCAAAGAGCCGTCGTCATTGGTGGAGAAGATGTCTTGTCCGGTAGAAAAACGAACAAAAACGCCCATCGCAGGTAGCACGTTTTGCGTACCCTGGTCGTCAAAAATCTGATTCGTCTTCGGGTCGAAATTATTCTTCTCAAAGTACTGCCAGCCCACGGGCGCAGTGCCCCGATCACCAGCCACCACCTCGGCCAAAACCGTCCCCTGCTGCGTCTCTTGAATGGAGAACGGCGTGACCAGGCCGTAGCTATTGACGGCTTGAAATTTGTTTTGATAGCTGCCGTCCAGTGAGGCTTGGTGCTCAATCTGGATGGCCACGAAAGACTTGCCCTCAATCTCTGGCAGAACCTGCAAGGGGAACTGATCCTGGCGAGGATCTTGCGTAACGCTAAAGCGGTGCCCACAGCGCAAGTAGGGGCAAGCGCTTGCCCCGCTGAATTGCTGGCTAGCGGTGTCCATGCTGTTTTGCGTTGCGTCGGCATAGTGGCTGACCTCGGCATCGCTGCAGCCATACTGGTAAATCAGATACTGGTTAAAGGGCAAAGCCCCAGGTATCGGTTTGGAGTGGGCATGAAAACTCTTGTAGCCCGCCACTGAATCAGATTCCCAAGCAGCCTCTTCACGGGTGAAGACGGTGTTGACTGCGCTGCTGGTGAGGTTTTGTTGAATTCGGTACTCGGTGATGACATCCGGTTGCGACAGACCGAGCTCGTCTTCCACCGTGTTGCAGTAGCGCAGTGAGCGGCCGTCCGGCAGAGCGTCCGGGTAGGCCGCACTATTGGCAAAGACGGCGGTGTGCGTGTTGCCGGTGCTGACGTAAAAGTAATAGATGTGGGCCTTGGCCATCAGGCGGCGCACAAAGTCGTAGTCGGTCTCGCCCGCTTGCAGCCAGTCTTGTTTGCGGGTCACCGCCGGGTTGTCGGAGCCGACCAATGCCGCCATCGAGTACTTGATGTCGTGCTTGTCCAGAATGCCTGCAATGGCGTCTCTCACGTTCAATTGCTGGTGCACGCAGTAACCGTTGGTCAACGTGAGCTTCCACAGTGAGGGACGCATGGTGAGGCGGTACACCCCGGGCTGCTCCATCGAAAAAGACGCCACCATGCCATTGAAGAGGGATAGACGGCCCACCTTTCCCTTGCCCTGTAGAGCTTCTGAAAACCAATCATTAGAGTCTTCTCGCGTGGGTTGTTCTTGCCGCGCGTCGAACACCGGACAATGAATGCCAACGGTGACCGCACGCCCCACGATGTCCGAGAACACCAGTTCTCCACCTTCATCAGGGCTGGTGTTGCCATGCAGTTCCAACTCGTATTCAAAATGCTCAGAAATACTTTCTTGGCCTTTGAAGTTGACCAGACGGAAGGTCTCGTCACCCAAGGTATTGGCTGTGAAGGCGTACTTAGCATGGCTCTTGTATTTGGAGCTACTCTGATCCAGAAATACAGCGACATGCAGATAGACCACTGGCGAAGGTGCAAGTCCGCTCACGGCGCTGGACAGGTTGTAGATACGGTCGTTCATTGCATGGGTACCGCATCAAAGGCAGGGATCAAAAAGCGAGCACTCTGTGTTCGAGGATGAACTGAGTTCGCAGCGCACGCTTGCGTGGATGACTTGAGCCATGCAGTCAAGCCCAAACGCAGTCCCGCATAGGCCGGGCCATTGTTGGTTTTAGGCTGCGCGGCTTGCAGACGTGACAGGGGTAGCGTGCTTGCAACGACGCTCAACTCCACTTCTACATCGTGGCGTCGGTTAAGCAATAGTCGAAGCAGACTGCAAAATTCAGCAAAAGTTTGACTTGGGCTTGTGGTTCGTGGCGCAGGTGGCAATAGGTCGATCAATCGTGCATAGCTGATGGAGCCAACAAGCAGTCGAAGCCTAGCCTGATGGTCCCACATACTGCGCCCCAGCAAGGCGTCAACACCCAATCGGCGCTCGCCCAAGCGGTGATGGTCCGCTGGATCAATCTTGCGCCAGCTTCCCACCAGCGGCACGAGACGAACGGGACAGGCCAGTACGGCTGACATGACTTGAACCACACCGGCCGCACTGTGTCGGCTGTTGCCTAAGAGATCACCCATGCCAAGCCACTGCTGGGGTGACATGAGAATTTGATCGGCCTGCTCTTTACTGCCTACGCCCATGAGCGTGCACAAGTATTCGGCGATCTGGCTGCGCTCGGGGGGGTGGTTGTTCAAGCCGGGTTCAAACTGGGCACGGGTCTCATAGCGCAGTTGGTTGAGGCGGTTGTTAAAAAGATCGAGAAAGCTCTTCATGGCTGGTTGACCCGCCCGCTCCAAATCCCTCATCCACTCCAGGAAAGGCTCAGGTAATGGCCCCAACTCGCTGCCGATACAAAAATTGGGGGTGCTGATGTTTAAGATGTCTAAAGCGTCTTCGGTTTCGGGTTGCTCCAGCCATTGCACACGGGAGGCCTCACTGGCGGGGAAACCCGCTTCAAGCTCCGCCATAAAGCGCACAGACTTGCGCAACTTGCTCGAATTACGCCCTGGCTGGCGTAACCACAAGCGAATCATTTGGAGGTAATTGAACTCTCCAAAGTGATGCGTGAGGTGCTCGCTCAAAGAATGATCTGATTTCCAACCAACGGTGGCCATGACATCAAACCTCCTTTCTCATCCATACAATCCAGACTGACGACAACGACGGTGTTCACCGTGGCATACAAAGCCAGGAAATGGCGTAGCACCGATCCAAACAAAACCGTGCTGGCGGAATCAAAATGCTGGCGATGCATGGTCAACTTGATATTGAGGCAGTTGATATAGCCGCCCTTGCCTCCACGCACCAAGTAACGCATACCGGGGAGACACTCCATTTTTTGAAGTCCTTCAATGCATCGAAAAGCAATGATTTGGGACGGGCTCAGGTAGCTGCGCAACATTTTCTTGAATGCAGGCAAGGCATAGGACCCATTGGCCAGCGAAAGATGGCTCAACCCCAGCTGAGAAACCAGTGCCCAGGGTCGCCGCCCTACCAGCGGCGGGGTCAGATAGGGTGAGGCACGGCTCACTACTTCCAGACCGGTGATCGGTGCAGAGCCCTCCAGTTGCATCACTTGCTTGACAGCCAACTGCTCTGGCAACTGCCGGTTCGTGCACAAAGCTCTTCCACCAATGACTTCACTGGCCGGTAAAGCGTCTTGCTGATGGACATCCAGAAAGGAGAGGTACACCTCGGTACCGTCAATGCCATTCAACTGATTGAGCTCCCGGCGCATGACATAAAAACAATCGTCTTTCGCACCGTCCTGCACTGAGCTCAAATCAAAGTAGGGCCGGACTTTCTTTTGGCTACCATCCTTCTGAATGGCAACGAGATCTTCGATGTTGTATATCTCAGAATTTTTACGGTTTTGAATATCGGCCGTGAGTTGATATTCGTATTGGGTGTGGTTCAACAGGAGTGGTTCAATGCGTTGGCGGTACAGGTTGACCAGCGGGATGCAGTTGAGCTTGAGTGAGCGCTTTGAAAGGCGCCGATTTTTGCTAACGGGCGCTGTGAATTCAAAATACAGATCAAAGCCTTTTTCATACGGTGTGAGATCGAGTCCATCGACCTCAAAAAACATGAACTTTTCTGGAAAAGAAAAGTACTCTTGCATGAGTCGATGTCCGGGATGGTTGTTGACGTGCGAGGGTAAGGCGGCCTCGTCCTCAGAAAAACCGATCCAGTTTAATTTTGCTGTGGTGTTTTTGGGGGCCAGTGCTAGCGCGCCATCGATTGGCGCCACTTCAATGCAACGCAGGCTGCGACTCAACAATTCCTGGAGGAAGTAGGCTTCCTTCTGGTTCGTGTCGATGTAGAAGCGAAGCTTGCTGCCATGAAGCGTTTTGACGGGATCCGAGCCCAAGGTGTTGATGCGTACCTTCAAAGCGGAGAGGCTCAAAGAGTTGCTCATGCCGGACGGGAAATCAACGGGTTGCACAAGCCGTACATCGATCACACCCAGAGGCAGTAACGGTGTGTCGCAGGTGGTGGTGAAGCGACAGACCGACTTGACCCCTTTGGTATCCTCAGAGGTGACGCTGACCTGACGGTTGCGCAGCACAACTTCACCCACAGCTGCATCGGGTTTGACACGTGCTTGCGCAATCAGCATGCAGGGTATGGGCGCTGCCAGATGCGGGTAGAGGTAGTTCAACAGCACATTCGGGATCAAGGCTTTGCTGACCTCAGACTCGTACTGCACGCGCCCGGTGAGGAATGCAAAGGACTGCATCAACATTTCCACATGCGGGTCGTGCGAGCCCTCTCGGTCCAAAGACAAGGCTTGCGCCTGCGCCGGGTAGCTGCTGGCAAAGACAGCAGCGTCATCTCTCAAAAAAGAGAGTTCACGCTGGTAGTAGTCCTTGAGTTGGGTTCCGTAGGCGTGCATGGCGGGCTCAGTGGCGCGGCAAGTCAAATTCAAATGTCTGCGTCTCGGTCTCATTGAGCAGACGCGCCTGGACGACGACTTGGTACAACTGCGCGGCCTCGGACGCGGGCTCAACCGTGACCCGCACGCCAGACAGGCGAGGTTCATGTCGAACAATGGTGTCCCGGATAGCCGATGCATAACGGCGCACGTCGTCCCGAATACCATGACGAGAGTCCGTGACCCATGGCATACCCAGTTTCATCAGGTCCAAACCCGTGGAGCCTGATCCAACATGGATGCTCACCAAACGTTGAATTTGCAAGCGTACTGCTTCTCGCAAATCAAATTGATCGCCGTTTTCGCGGGGGGCGAATCCGGCCCACTCCAAACGTTCAAGCAAGAATTGCATGTTGAGACCTCAAGCTGCTGGGTTGATCTCAAGGATCAAGTGAAGGCAGTCAGTGGCCGGTTTTGCGCCAAGCTCCAACCTGCGGTCACGTTGCCCAAGACCTTCATGTCCGGCGTTTGCACCGCGTACTTCCACACGATTTCGGTGAAATTGAGCTTGAACTGTTCGGTGGGCATGTCGTCGGGGTGCGACTGGAACTGGATCTCGCTGATCAGCGCGTCACGCAGCATGAAGGTCAGGATATTGCCCACCTGGTCACCCGAGTTGCGCATGATGTAGATGTAAGACGGCGAGTCTTTCCCACCCAAGGTTTTGGCCCGCAAGCAGGAGTCGTACATCTTGACTGAGGTCTTATCCACGTACTTGACGCAGGTGAACTCGGTGATCACGGGCCGCCCTGAGGTGCGTGCTGAATTGCTCACATCGGTGGTCACTTGCTGTTTCATGCCCTGGTGAACGGAAACCAACTCAATGCATTGGCCAATGGGTTGGTTGGTGTAGCCATTTTTGAACTCCGACTCCCAGTCTTTGCCCAGGTTGATCAGGCTGCCACCTGTTGCCCAATCATTGCTTTTGGTGGGAAACAGCGAGGGGTCGCCGGGTTGTAGCAGTATCAGGTCCATAAGATCTCCTTTATTTCAGTGCGATTGGTTTTGACGTCAGTGGCATCAACCGGGAAGTGTGGCCACCAAGCGGATCGAGGTGGTCAACTCTTCAAGCTGGAAATGTGGGCGCAAATAGACGACAGCGTTGTACGCCCCCACCGATCCGGGGATGTCGCTCACCACGACTTTGGCCTGGCTCAAGGGATAGCTGGCCTTGGCGTCTTGAGACGCGTTTTCGTCGAGCAACACGTAGTTGGATATCCAGCCGTTGAGGTAGGCCTCTACATTGCCACGGGTGAGGAAGCTGCCAATTTTGTTGCGCATGATCACTTTGATGTAGTGCGCAAACCGGGAGGCAGCCAACATATAAGGCAGCAATGCAGAAATTTGTGCGTTAGCGTTGGCACTGTCAGAAAAATAGCGCTTGGGCTGGTTGCTGGTTTTTCCGCCAAAGAAGGCCGCTTGACCTTTGCCCTTGTAGTGGCACAGTGAAATAAAACCCAGGTCATTGAGTTCTTTTTCACGTCGGTCGGTGATGGACACCTCGGTTGGGCAGAACAATTCATCGGAGCCGGCCGCCGTCTTGTAGCTGTACAGTGGCAAGTTCTCAACCAAGCCACCGCCCTCCACGCCACGGATGGCGGCCGTCCAGTTGTAGTGAGAAAACGCCGAAGTGATGCGCGTGGCCAGCATATAGGCCGCGTTGCCCCACAGGAAGTTATCGCTGTTGGGCGCACTCAATGACGCGCCCTTGCTTTCCTCAAAATTCATCCCGTTAACGACAAGGCCATTTTTTCCATAGGGCAGACGCAGCAAGACGTGTGGCAAAACAAGCGTAACGTAGCGGGAGTCCTCGCTGTCACGGAATGCATTCCAACGAATGAGGTCGTTGTGTTCAAAAATTTTCTCCAAATCTCGGGGCTTGGCCAGATCGCGAAAACTCGGTAGATCAAACAAGGCACAAGAAGCGGACGTGATGAAAGGTGCATGGGCAGAGGCCGCAACTTCAGAGATTTTTTCGAGAAACTCCAAATTTTCTTGGCTTCGGTCTATTTCGTAATCCCCCACGAGCAGGCTGTAGGGATTACCGCCAAAAGTGCCAAACTGGTCTTCATAAATCATCTTGAACAGCTTGCTCTGGTCTTTGTCAACCGCAGTGTCCATATCTTGAAGCAACTCGCTCAAGGTGGCGTTGAAGACGCCCAGTTTGAGCATTTTGTTGGTTTCGGTGTTGCTCACAAAGTAGTGCAGCCCGCGCCAGCTGGCTTCGAGCTTTTGGAAGCCTCTTGCGTGCATGATTTCGCTGAGCTGCTTGCTCAACCAGGCGTCAATATTGGTGACGTGTGTGTCAATCGCAGCACTCAAAGATTTGGGCGAAAAATTCACACTTGGGTCGTCTAATTGCCCCAGAACTTCGGTCACAAAGTAGCCCATTGGAGCCATGAATTTCAGGCGATCCTCATCGGTATTGAGGTTCGCATAGCTCAACACATCAAAAACGGCAGCGATTTTCTGCTGAACCCCGCTTTTGTCTGCGGGCTTGGCATCGTTGATGTTGAGCAACAAGTTATTTGCAAACCAGCGGTTGGGCGCCGCCTGTTTTTCGGCTGCAATTGACCGTGCGTTGATCGGGTCGTCCGAATCCGCAACGGCATCGCTGTTGTCTGCTTGTTGCAAACCCAGAAACACGAGGGCAGCTCGCTGCGCGTCAGCCACGGCATCTGCATCAACCGTTGTGTCCTTCGGCTCCAGAGCGGTCAACAAGGCTGTCGCATAGTCAACGCGAGCTTTGTCCAGCTTGGCATCAAGCGCTTTGTCTTTTTTGAGCTGGTCTATCGCCTTGCGCAGGTTGTCCTCTGTGTTGGGGACTGCAAACAATCCGATGAATTCGCGCACCGGCTTGAGTGTGGACTTCGCATCGGGAGTCTGCTTTTTGTCGTCGCCTAACTTCGTCACTGCACTGTAGCCCCAGCTCGCAACGGCGCTCAACTTAGCGCCCTCATCCGACTTGGCCATCGTCAGAGCCAAGTCCGACAAGGCTTTCTTAGCTGTCACCAAAGATGTTTGGGCTAGTGTCAGATCGTCTGGAACGACGCTATTGCGATACTGCGGGCCAGCCAAAACCTTCAATTTATCGCGGGTGTCTTGACTGGCGGGTAACTTTTCCAGTTGGGCACTGAGCAGATATTTGAGTTTGTCAACCGACTCTGCCTTCGTTTGCAAGGTCCGAATGTTGCTGCGAACCCGATAGAGCCAACTCAGCTCAGGTACAGCTTGAACCACCGACACAGGATCAAAGGCGGCCATCGAATTGAAGTGAATGTCTTTCGATAGCACGCTGGAGTTCGGCGCACCTTTTTGCGCAGCAGCGGGCATAGAGGGCACGCGCGCAACTGAACCCAATGCCACTCGGGGAGACAAAGACTTCATCACATCGTTGAAGTTGTCTCGATCGATCGACAGCATTTGTCGATCCATGTAAGCGGGAAATTTTTTCTCGGGATCACGATCACCGGAGAGATCGGCCAACACACCCACAATGAATGGGAGCTCCATTTTTTCAATGGCACCGCCCGTCTCGACGTCATAGGTAATTTTCACGCGGGGTGGACGATTACGTTCCAGCCATTTCTGAACACTTTCAGTCATGTTTTGCCTCACTCAAAGTTAATAACTCGCACCACTTACCGACAAGGACTTCCAGCCAACGAAATCATGGATAGAAGTTTTTCCTGAATTGTTTGCAAGCTACGTGCCAAGTTAGAAGTTGAGATAAGCCATTGATTTATATGGTTTTTTAAATTACTTAAAAAACCAGCTTGGGATAAATTTGCATCACCCGACAAAGTTAAAACCACGGGGCATTTTGGGCTTTTTGGAGGTGTTTCAGTCGTGCATAAGTGATGTCCAAGCTAGTCCAAAAGGCCTGAGCAAATGTGTCCTGGGGCCGAGATGAATTTGTCCTGCTGATGTGAGAAAGTTCTCAAATGCACAAGGCATCTTCAAAAATTTTGATTCCGTCTTGATAATCCTGCGTACCATTGACAGACATCAATTTCAAACTGTATTTCTTGATTTAGAACTGCGACGTGAACAATCAAGCCTTAAATTTCGCCATCAAGGCTATTGAGTTCCGTTTGACGGAAAGCCCTAACTCGGCTGACACGGTTGAAGGCATTCACAACTACTGGATCGATTGGAGCGAGCCCGTTCCACCCTTACTGGTCACGCAGCAGGCGCTTGAAGCGCTTGAACAAAAGAAACTTGTCGAGCAAGTGAGGGTGGGTGAAAGAGTAATTTGGCGTAAATCTCGCCCAGCGTCGGCTGCACAAAATTAAAGCGCGCCAGAGACCTTACAATACCCAGCGACGGGCCTTCCCGCATGGTGAAGCGGCCAACCGAGTCAGATGGGGAACCAAGCAGCTCTAACTGTCGAGCCAGTGCCGGGGTCAAGGTCCGTCACCTCCCCTATTTCGTTCCCTCAGCTTACGCATAATGGGGCCTCAAAAATCACAATTGAGGCGACCACCATGTTCAAAAAGCTTTTGTTGATCTGCGGCGTATTGGCCAGCGTGTCGAGCCTGTCTGGCTGCGCAGCTACCGCCAACACCACTAGCGCAACGCTCACCACTGAAGAATTTCGCGTCACCAGCGAGCCTGGCATCCATGTCTATGTGCGCAACAAGCGTCCCGTGGGCATGACGCAGTTCTCCGCCGACAAGACGGTGATCTACATCCACGGAGCGACTTACCCGTCTGAGACCGCGTTTGATTTGCCGTTGGACGGTATGTCGTGGATGGACTACATCGCCAATCAGGGTTACGACGTGTATTTGCTGGACGTGCGCGGCTACGGTGGCTCCACCCGCCCCGCGCAAATGGACAAGCCCGCCGCTGAGAACGCGCCCTTCGCTGGCACCGTGGAGGCCATGCGCGATGTGGACGCCGTGGTGGAATTCGTCAAGAAGCGCCGTGGCATTGAGAAGGTCAACCTGCTCGCGTGGTCTTGGGGCACGGCCATCATGCAGTGGTACACCAGCCTGAACAGCCACAAGGTTGAGAAGCTGGTGCTGTACGCGCCGGTGTGGATTCGCCAGACGGCCTCTCTGGTGCAGGTCGGCCCTGGCCCTATTCCGGCCTATCGTTCGGTGAGCATGGCGCAGGCCAAGGCACGTTGGTTAACCGGCGTGCCCGAGGACAAAAAGGCCGACCTGATTCCCGCCGGTTGGTTTGAAGCCTGGGCCAGCGCCACGGCAGCCACTGACCCCGTGGGTGCCAGCCAAACCCCACCCGTGCTGCGCGCGCCCAATGGGGTGGTGGCCGATGGCCTGAAGTACTGGGGCGGTGGTGTGATTCCCTGGAAGGCTGCTGACATCAAAGTGCCTGTGCTGCTCATCAAAGCCCAGTGGGATCAGGACACGCCCGCCTACATGGCGCAAACCCTGCTGCCCCTGCTCACGGGCGCCCCCTACAAGCGCTATGTGGAGTTGGGTGAAGGTACGCACACCATCATCATGGAGAAAAATCGCATGAACTTGTTCCGCGAGGTGCAGTTATTCCTCGACGAAAAGCACACCCCGGCCCGTTGATTTTTCAGGCCCGAGCAGGGGCTTGTAGATAACGCACGGCCCCCTCCCCCGCCGCCTTGCCGCTGGCAAAACACGCGGTCAGCAAATAGCCGCCCGTTGGGGCTTCCCAGTCCAGCATTTCGCCCGCGCAAAACACGCCGGGCAGTGCCTGCAACATCAAGTCCTCACTCATCACCTCAAACGGCACGCCTCCGGCGCTGCTGATGGCCTCATCCAATGGGCGCGCGGCCACCAAGTGCAGCGGCAGGGCTTTGATGGCGGCGGCCAGTTGGGCGGGCTGGTTGAGCGCGTCTTTACTCAAAATTTCATGCAGCAATGCCATCTTGATGCCTTCTAGGCCGAGACGGCTTTTCAGGTGACTGGAGAGCGAACGCGAGCCGCGTGGGTGAGATACCTCGGCCAGCACGCGTTCGGGTGAGTGGTCTGGTAACAAGTCCAGGAGCAGCGTTGCGTGGCCTGTAGTACGGATGCCGTCACGCAAGAGGCTGGACGCGGCGTAGATCAGGCTACCCTCCACACCTGTTTGTGTTGCCACAAACTCGCCCCTGCGCTTAAAGGCTTGACCCGTTGAGGCGGTGAACGCAATCGCCACCGACTTGAGGGGGTGGCCTGCAAAGCGGCTGGTGAAATGCTGGCTCCAGCCCACGGTGTTTGCTGCATCCGATCTGGCAGGTGAAACCACATCAAAACCGCAATTCGCAGGCAGCAGTGGCGCAACCTGAACGCCGCGTGTCGCCAGCAATGACACCCACGCCCCATTGGAGCCCAGCCGCGCCCAGCTACCACCGCCCAGAGCCAGCACCACGGCGTCGGCTGTCACATCCACCTCGCCTTGCGGTGTTTCAAAGCGCAGTGTGTGGCCGTCTGCCGCCCAGCCCAGCCAGCGGTGGCGCATGTGAAAGCGCACGCCGCCCTCTTCCGCCTGCGGCTCGATGGGGTGGCGCAAGCGATGCAACCAGGCCCGCAGCAGCGGCGCGGCCTTCATGTCGGTGGGGAAGACGCGGCCAGACGTGCCGATAAAAGTGTCGATGCCCAGGCCCTTAGCCCAGGCACGCAGTTGCTCGGGGCCAAAGCCCTGGAGCAGCCGCTCGATCTGCGGACGTCGCGCGCCAAAGCGTGAGGCAAATCGGTCAGCATCCTCCGAGTGCGTGAGGTTCAGCCCACCCTTGCCGGCCAGCAAAAACTTGCGCCCGACCGAAGGCATGGCGTCATACAGATGCACCGCCAAGCCCGCATCCACCAGCACCTGGGCCGCCATCAATCCTGTTGGGCCACCGCCGATGATTGCTACTTTTTTCATTGGTTTCCTTTGGGTTTCTCAGTCATTCAAGTCGTCGAGTGTGCCTTGTGCGCTGAGAAACGCGGCTTTGACCGTCTGGCCAGGGTAAATCGCTTGCACGGCGTTGCGATAGTTGGTGAGTTGGGCTACTAGAGTTATCTGATCGAGGGCGTGGGCGGCTGACTTGTAGTCCAGCACCCACCATTCACCATCCGCGCTTTGCGCCATGGGCTTGCGGTGCACCAGACGATCAATCCGCCGTGCGCTGCCCGCCACCGAGAGGGCAACCTCATTGCCGTGCCAGTCGATCTGAGCGACGTCCCAAGCCCAAGCCCCTTCACCAGTCAGGATGCGCTGCGCCATGGCTGCGGCCTGACTAGCCTGCTGGGCGTCCAGCGCGAACTCGTGGGCCACTAGGTGCACTTGGGCTTCCGTGCAGCGACGAGCACCCATGGATGCCCACTCCAGTAGGCGATGCATGGCTTGGCCTATGAGGGATTGGGGCGATTCAGTTGCTAGTAATTTAGTAGTGTCTTTCGCAAGTGCGAATTGGGCTAAGGGCAGAATTGGCAATAAAAGTGATGTAGGTTTCGCGGCCACAGTCATCCCTTCGACAAGCTCGGGGTGAACGGAGGGGGGCGGCACACCATCGGGGGTTAGCTCCTCGCCATTGGCGATGGCCTCACACCCGCCCTGCAAGCGTTGCCACCAGCTCGCCTCATTGGCACGGTGCGGTTGTACCGACGACAACACCAAACGCTGGCGGGCACGCGTCATCGCCACGTACAGGCCATTGAGCTCCTCGCGCTGACGGGCGTGGCCCTCAGTGGTCAGGGCGGGCTCGGCGCTGGCCGGGGCGCGGGTTTCGCTGGCCAGAAACATAAAACTTTGGGGTGCTGCGGCCTCCCCCGGCCAATCCACCAACACACCCATGGTCTGGGCTTTAGGGCTGGGCGCGTCGGTGTCGAGCAGCAGCACTAACTCAGCCTCCAGCCCCTTGGCCCCATGCACGGTGAGCAGGCGCACGGCATCTGCGTTGGCCCACTCCGGCGCTTTGACGCCACCGGCTTTGAGGGAGCGCACCAGCGCATAGGGCGTGGCGTAACGCCCGCCGTCGATTTGCAAGGCGGCTGACAGCAAAGCTTGCAGATTGGCCAGCACACTCTCACGCAACGCATCGGGCGCCGCCGCCGCAAAGCGGGCCAGCACATCGCCGTGCTGGTAGATGGC
>CANCDA010000009.1 GCA_947374705.1 Comamonadaceae bacterium
TGTTTTGCCACCCTTTTTCCCCCCACGTTTGGGCACCACGTCAGGGGCCAGCGACATCTGGCCGTTGTCCGCTACGTGCTCGGTCACGTCTTTCTCAATGTGAGCCGGTCGGGGCACCAGCAGTGACGATCCAGCGCGGATCGTCATGCGCGGCGGAATGTTGTTGACCGTGCGAAATTCAGTCTCACCCATGCCCGCACGTTTGGCGGCTTCTGCGGGCTTCAAAGTCATGGGGGCCACCCACACCATCCAACTCGCCAAGCGCGTGCCGGTAAAGGTGTCCAGGTTGCGCTGAAACAGGGTGGCGTTGTCCCAGGGCAGCAAGATTTGCGGTGTGCCTGCGGCCAGGATGACGGGGCGACTGAGTGATGGGTTGAGTGCTTTGAAGTCGTCCAGCGGCACTTCGGCCAGTTTGGCGGCCAAGGCCACATCAATGTCACGGGTAATGACCACACTGTCGAAGTAAGGGTGGTTACCGATGAGGGGCAGCTTGGACTTGAAGCTGCCGGGTTGGGCCACGATGTTTTTTACCGCTTGCAGCTTGGGCACGTAAAAACGCGTTTCCATGGGCATGTTGAGGTCGGTGTAGCGCACGCCTAAACCAGCGCGCTGGTTTTTGGCGATGGCGCGGCCCACGCTGCCTTCGCCCCAGTTGTAAGCGGCCAGGGCCAGTTGCCAATCTCCAAACATGCCGTGCAATCTTTGCAGATAGTCCAGCGCGGCGCGGGTGGAGGCCAGCACGTCGCGCCGGTCATCGCGAAAAGCGTTTTGTTTGAGGTCGTATTGCTTGCCGGTCTTGGGCATGAACTGCCAGATGCCTGAGGCCTTGGCGCTGGACAGGGCTTGCGGGTTGAATGCGCTTTCAATAAAAGGCAACAAGGCCAGCTCGGTGGGCATATTGCGTCGCTCCAGCTCCTCAACAATGTGGAACAGGTATTTGCGTGAGCGCTCGGTCATGCGAAAGATGTAGTCCGGGCGGGTGACGTACCACTGCTCGCGGTCGCGCACCAGATCGCTCTCCAGGTCGGGCATGGCAAAGCCCCGGCGAATGCGCTCCCACAGGTCGGCGGGAGCAGCGAGTGGGGCAACCGTTTGTGATCGGGCGTCGTTGGTCTGGATGGGGGTTAGCGCATCGGTGGTTGAGACGCTCGTGTTGTTGGCGCTTTGGCTTGCGCGGGCGACTGGTGCGGGGGCTTGCGTGACGTTCTGGGTTTGTGGGGCTGCGTCAGAGGACACAGAGGGCGCGGAGGATAGCGCGCCGCCGGTGCTGGCACAGCCACTTAGCCAGAGCAGGCCTACAGCGCTGAGAAGGGTGAAAAATTTCATGTCCAAGGCATTTCCATTCAAGCGGGGGGGTGTTCGCGTCGTGGGCGACACCGTGGAGGTGCAAAGATCGGTGAGACGATCAGCGCAAAAGAGGGTGACTAGAATCGATGGCATAGGCAGGCCTTTTTGCCGATCAGTGGCGGCCAAAGACAAAACTGGGGTGAATGCCATGCGTGAGCGGATTATAAGTTTTCAGGACTGGTTGGAGACCCCGCCGGGGCGCTACCTGCTGGACTGGGAGCGCGCGCAGTTCAAAACGGCGGTGGCCGATATTTTTGGCTTCCATGCCTTGCAACTCGGCCTGTGCGAAGTGCAGGCGCTTGACGCCAATCGCATGCAACACCGTTGGTTGGCCAGCAACCAAGCCTTGCCGCAGACCACCCTGAACGCATGCCCCATCGACTTGATGACTGAGTTTTCAGCTCTGCCTTTTCCTGCCGCCAGCCTGGATTTGGTGGTGCTCCCGCACACGCTTGAAATCCACGCCAATCCGCATGCCATGCTGCGTGAGGTCGCGCGGGTTTTGATGCCCGAAGGCAAGGTGGTCATCAGTGGTTTGAACCCGGTGAGTCTGTGGGGCTTGCAGCGTCGGCGCGAGGGGTTGAGCCGCAGATTAGGCTGGGGCAAGCCGAGCATGCCCGCCTTGGAGGAATCTATCGGTTACTGGCGCTTGCGCGACTGGTTGCATCTACTTGATTTTGAAATTCAAGTCGGTCATTTCGGCTGCTACAAGCCTGCGCTGGACAGCGATAAATGGTTGCAGCGCATGAATTGGGTCGATCAGATCGGCTCGCGCTGGGCCTCTATTTTTGGGGCTGCGTATTTTTTGGTGGCCGTCAAGCGGGTGCACGGCGTGCGCTTGATGGGCTCACCCTGGAGGGCTTCCGTGCTCCCGCGCGCCGCCCCTGTACCCTTGGCCCATCGCAGTCGCGAGGCGGGCCTTATGAATTTTGATCAACCGGACAAAAACATTGAACCACATTGAAATCTACACCGACGGTGCCTGCAAAGGCAACCCCGGCCCTGGTGGCTGGGGCGTCTTGCTCAAGTCCGGCAGTACCGAGAAAGAGTTGTTTGGCGGCGAGTTGGGTACGACCAATAACCGCATGGAACTCACTGCAGTCATCCAGGCGCTACAGGCCCTGAAACGACCTTGCCAAGTGACGCTGCATGCTGATAGCCAGTACGTGCTCAAAGGCATTACCGAGTGGCTGGTGGGCTGGAAGGCCAAGGGCTGGAAAACAGCCGCCAAGCAGCCAGTCAAAAACGTGGACTTGTGGCAGCAGCTGGATGCGGTGGTGAGCAGCTCGGGCCACAAAATTGACTGGCGCTGGGTGCGTGGCCATAACGGTGACCCGGGTAACGAGCGGGCCGATGCGCTGGCCAATCGCGGGGTGGAGCAGGCGCTGGCGCAACGCTGATGTCCACGACGACTCGATCCATGTAGTGCACGGCGGCCATTTTTAAGTTGAAAAAATGAGCCCATCACCCCTCCAACACCCAGGCCTGAGTCATGCGCAGGCCGCGCAGCGGCTGACGGAAGACGGGCCGAACCAGCTGCCAGGTCACGCCTCTCGCACTTGGCGTCACATCGCCCGAGAGACCTTGGGTGAGCCCATGTTCCTCTTGCTTTTGGTGGCCAGCGTGCTCTATCTGCTTTTGGGCGAGCTGCAAGAGGGGCTGATCCTGGTGGGCCTGGTGCTGGTGATCCTGGGCTTGACGCTGTACCAGGAGGGCAAAACCGAGCGCGCCGTTCAGGCTTTGCGCGATCTGTCCAGCCCGCACGCCAGAGTCATCCGGGACGGGCAGGCGCAAACCATTGCCGGCTTGGCGCTGGTGCGGGGCGACATTCTCTTGCTGGCAGAGGGGGACCGAATTGCCGCTGATGCGATGCTCTTGTCGGCCAGCGAGTTGCTGGTGGATGAATCGCTCTTGACGGGGGAGTCCGAACCGGTGGCCAAGCAAGCCGCTGCATCGACACAGCAGGCCCAGTCACCCTCTGATGACACGGCCAAGCGCCTGTATTCGGGCACGCTGGTGGTGCGGGGGCAAGCCGTGGCCCAAGTCGCCGCCACCGGTGCGCGCAGCCAGATGGGGCAAATCGGCACCGCGTTGCACAGTGTGCAGGCTGAGCCTTCGCCCTTGCGGCAACAAACCGCCCAACTCGTGCGGCGCTTGGCCTGGATCGCTTTGGGCTTGAGTTTGCTGCTGATCGCCATGTCTGGGCTGATGCGTGGGGACTGGTTACAGGCCCTGCTGTCGGGCATTGCGCTGGCCATGGCCTTACTGCCGCAGGAGTTCACTGTGGTGCTCACCGTGTTGCCAGCCCTGGGGGCTTGGCGACTCTCGCGGGAAAAGGTGCTGACTAGGCGCATTGCCGCCATTGAGACCTTGGGCGCGACATCCGTGCTGTGCGTGGACAAGACCGGCACGTTGACGCACAACCGCATGACGGTTGCGCATTTGCATGTGGCCGGGGCCGATTTGGCGCTCAAGAGGCTGCGGCCGGGTGAGCTGCCTGAAGCATTTCACACCCTGGTGGAGTTCTCCATTCTGGCCAGCGAAACCGACCCCTTCGACCCGATGGAGCAGGCCTTTCACCGCCTGGGCCAGCAGTTTTTAGCAGACACCGAGCACATCCATCACGACTGGGCGCTGGTGCATGAATACGGCCCAATACTGTTCGTTTAAGTGGAAATGTGCTAAATTCAAGCCTCCTTCAAACAGGGGTGATCGATGGCACGAACCAAGGCGACACTGGGCGACGGCATCCGACTGAGCGACTACCTCAGCGCCAGCTTGCTGGCCCGGGTCTACCCGCCCGAGCTGGTGCACCAACTGCTTGACCTGCATGGCGTCAACAGCCAACGCCAGCGCAGCGTCACGGCTTTGGTGACCACCTACTACTGCATGGCCTTGAGTCTGTATCCGGAGGCCGCTTATGAAGAAGTCTTCGCTGTCGTCGCCCAAGGCCTCGCTTGGGTGCAAGGTGGTCAAGCCGTCGCCACGGTGGCGAAGTCCTCTATCAGTGCGGCACGCAGCAAAGTCGGCTACGCGCCCTTGCAAGCGCTGGCCCAAAAGGCGTGCGTGGCACTGGCCAACCCCAAAGAGCAGCCGCACGCGTTTTACGCAGGGCTGCGCCTGGTGGCCATGGACGGCAGCAACTTTGAGATTCCTGACGAAGCCGCCAACGCCGACGAATTTGGCCGACCCGGCAGCCGCACCGGACGCGCCGCCTACCCGCAAGCGCAATGCGCGGTGCTGGTCGAATGCGCAACCCATGCCATCTTGGGGGCCAACTTGGGGCCTTATCGCACAGTCGAGTGGGAGGTCTGCAAGCCCTTGCTGTCCCACTTGGGGCCAGACATGTTGTGTCTGGCAGACCGTGGCTTTACAGGCTACGAGCGCTGGAAGGCGGCCAGCGCAACCGGAGCACAGCTGCTTTGGCGCTGCGTGGCAAACCGGCAATTGCCCGTGATCAAAGCGCTTGACGATGGCTCGTACCTGAGCGTCATCTACCCCGATGTGAAATCCCGCAAAAGCCGCATCGGCGAGATCAACGTGCGGGTGATTGACTACGAGCTGCCGGGTATCGCCAGCGCGGGTGTGGCGCAAACGCGGTATCGATTGCTTAGCACCCTGCTTGACCCAGTGCAGGCCCCGGCAGTTGAGTTGGCGACGCTTTACCACGAGCGCTGGGAGGTGGAGTCGGTGTTTGATGAGCTCAAGACCCACCTGGCCCAGCGCAGGCGCACGCTGCGCAGCAAAACCCCTAACGGTGTGCGCCAAGAGTTCTTTGGGTGGGTATTGGCGCACTATGCGGTGTGCTGGCTGATGCACCAGACGGCCAGTGAACATAAGCTGGAGCAGCGACGGCTGTCCTTCACTGGGCACGTTCAGTTGATGCGCCGCTCACAACCCCGCTCCGGGGCCTTCCCCCCCTGAGCGCCCGCGGTTGCGCACACGCTGGTTCAAGAATCTGCTGCAGGAGGCCTCTACGCTGCGCTGCAGCAGCAGTCGAGGTCGCTGCAACCCAAGAATGGTCAAGCGCAGACACTCGCCCTATGCCAGCCATGACCCTTCAAAACTGCCAGGCAAGCACCCCGACTATTCGCCAGCACTTCTTGGGCCGATGCCTCTGTCACCCAAGACAAAGTTCGCGATATCTTGTTAAGCGAACAGTATTGGAATACGGCCTGACGCCCCAACTGCGCGCCATGGCCCATGTCTGGCGGGCGGTGGGCAGCGAGGCGCATGTGGTCGCGGCCAAAGGCTCGCCTGAAGCGATTGTGGATTTGTGCCATCTGGCGCTAACTCAGCAACAAGCCATTTCCGCAGCGGTGGATGCCATGGCGGCACAGGGTTTGCGTGTGTTGGCAGTGGCACAGGCGCGCTTTGCGGGCCCACCTTGGCCCGCGCAGGAGCACGATTTTGATTTCGAATTCATTGGCCTGTTGGGCTTGGCCGACCCGCTGCGCGAGGAAATTCCACAGGCCATGCGGGAGTGTGCCCAAGCGGGCATCCGCGTTGTGATGATCACCGGCGACTATCCCGTGACGGCGCGTGCCATTGCACGGCAGGCGGGCTTGCCGTCAGATGCGCTACTCACGGGGGATGATCTGGCCACCCTGAGCGACGCGGCCTTGCAAGCGCGCATGCAGGCCGTCAGCGTGTGCGCACGCATTGCCCCGAAGCAAAAGCTGCGCATCGTGCAGGCCCTGCAAGCGGGTGGTGCCGTGGTGGCCATGACGGGTGACGGCGTCAACGATGCCCCCGCGCTCAAGGCCGCCCACGTGGGTGTGGCCATGGGCGGACGCGGCACCGACGTGGCGCGGGAGGCTGCCGTGCTGGTGCTGCTGGACGATAACTTTGCCAGCATCGTGCGCGCAGTGCGGGTGGGGCGGCGCATCTTTGACAATTTGCAGAAGTCCATGGCCTACATCATGGCCGTGCATGTTCCCATTGCGGGCATGGCCTTGCTGCCGCCTCTGCTGGGTTGGCCAACGGTGCTCTACCCCATGCACATTGCCTTTCTGGAGCTGGTGATTGACCCAGCCTGCTCCCTGGTGTTTGAGAATGAACCGGTGGAGGGCGACGCCATGCAGCGCCCGCCGCGTGATGTGCAGGCGCAACTTTTTGCTGGCGGCACCCTGTGGCTGGCGTTTTTGCAAGGCGTGGGGGTGTTGGGCGTCGTCGTGGCGGTCTATGCCTGGGGTGCACAGAGCTTGGCCGAGCCGCAAGCGCGTGCCCTGGCGTTTGCCACGCTGGTGGTGGCCAATTTGGCTTTGATTTTTTCCAACCGCTCGCGTACGCAGTCGCTGTGGCGCACCTTGCGTGTGCCCAACCTCACTCTGTGGGTAGTTGCTTGTCTGACGCTGGGTTTGCTCTTGCTGGCGCTGTACCTCCCGGGCTTGTCGCAGGTCTTGCATCTGGCTCCCTTGCCGTGGCCGTGGTTGGCTTTGGCATGGGGCGCGGGTCTGTTCAGTGTTTTTTGGTTTGAGGGCTTGAAAGCTTGGCGTCGAGGCCATAACTACCCTGAACTCACGCGGAAATCTGTTTCCTCATGAGCCCGATAAAATGGCTTATGGCAACGAAATTACCCCAATCACCCATGACACCCATCACGCCGCCCGACAGGGACGGCGGGGGCTCGGTTGTGCTGGAGCGACGCACGCAAAAGGTCAAGCCGCCCCAAATGTACCAAGTGGTCATGCTCAATGACGATTACACGCCCATGGAGTTTGTAGTGCATGTGATTCAGGAGTTTTTTGGCAAAGACCTGGAGGCCGCGACCCAGATCATGCTCAAGATTCACCTGGACGGCAAAGGCGTTTGCGGTGTTTACTCACGCGACGTGGCTGCAACTAAAGTAGATCGGGTGCTGGAGTCGGCGAATAAAGCAGGTCATCCGTTGAAATGCGTGAGTGAACCTGTCGATTTTTAGTGTTACAAGGATGAACGCGACTGGTACTGTTGGGTCAAAGTGAGTAGAGTTAAACAAGGCACAAGGAAAGAACATGATTGCCCAGGAATTAGAAGTTAGTTTGCACATGGCGTTTGTCGAAGCACGTCAACAACGCCATGAGTTCATCACGGTGGAGCATTTGCTATTGGCCTTGCTGGACAACCCCAGCGCTGCCGAGGTGTTGCGTGCCTGCTCGGCCAATATTGACGATCTGCGCAAGTCGCTGTCGAACTTCATCAAGGACAACACGCCTCAAGTGGCGGGGTCTGATGAGGTGGATACGCAGCCCACATTGGGTTTTCAGCGCGTGATTCAGCGCGCCATCATGCACGTGCAGTCCACGGGCAGTGGCAAAAAAGAGGTCACAGGTGCCAATGTCCTGGTCGCCATTTTTGGTGAAAAAGATTCACACGCGGTTTACTACTTGCACCAGCAAGGCGTGACGCGTCTTGATGTGGTGAACTTCATTGCGCACGGCATCAAAAAGACCGATGCACCTGAGCCCAGCAAGGCCAGTGAAGGGCATGCTGAAGCCGAAGAGGGCGGGGCCGAGAAGAATGAAAAAGCGTCGCCGCTGGAGCAATTCACCCAAAACCTGAACCAGATGGCCAAGGACGGCAAGATTGACCCGCTGATTGGGCGCGAGTTCGAGGTCGAGCGCGTGATCCAGATCCTGTGCCGTCGCCGCAAAAACAACCCGCTCTTGGTGGGTGAGGCCGGTGTGGGCAAGACGGCGATTGCCGAGGGTCTGGCCTGGCGCATCACGCAAAAAGATGTGCCTGAAATTCTGGCCGAATCCATTGTGTACTCCCTCGACATGGGCGCTCTGCTGGCAGGCACCAAGTACCGGGGTGACTTTGAGCAGCGGCTTAAAGGTGTGATCAAGTCGCTCAAGGACAAGCCCAACGCGATTTTGTTCATTGACGAAATTCACACCTTGATTGGGGCTGGGGCCGCGTCAGGCGGCACGCTGGACGCATCGAACCTGCTCAAGCCAGCGCTGTCCAATGGTCAGCTCAAGTGCATCGGTGCGACCACCTTCACGGAATACCGGGGCATCTTTGAGAAAGACGCCGCGCTCTCACGTCGCTTCCAAAAGGTCGATGTGGTTGAGCCCACCGTCGAGCAGACAGTGGAGATTCTCAAAGGTCTGAAATCACGCTTTGAAGAGCACCACAACGTCAAGTACGCTGTGGCTGCACTGCAAGCCGCAGCAGAGTTGAGCGCCAAGTACATCAATGACCGCCATCTGCCTGACAAGGCCATTGATGTGATTGATGAAGCCGGTGCGGCACAGCGCATCTTGCCACCGTCCAAGCGCAAAAAAATCATCAGCAAGACGGAAGTGGAAGAGATCGTGGCCAAGATCGCTCGCATCCCCCCGGCCAATGTGTCAAACGATGACCGCGGCAAGCTGCAAACACTGGAGCGCGATTTGAAGAGCGTCGTGTTTGGTCAGGACAAGGCGGTCGATATGTTGGCCTCAGCCGTCAAGATGGCGCGCTCGGGCCTGGGCAAGGCAGACAAGCCCATTGGCTCCTTCTTGTTCAGCGGTCCCACCGGCGTGGGAAAGACCGAGGCGGCCAAGCAGCTCGCCTACATCATGGGCATTGATCTGATTCGCTTTGACATGTCCGAGTACATGGAGCGCCATGCGGTGAGCCGCTTGATCGGCGCGCCCCCCGGTTATGTGGGCTTTGATCAGGGCGGTTTGTTGACCGAAGCCATCACCAAGAAGCCGCACGCCGTGTTGCTTTTTGATGAAATTGAAAAAGCTCACCCGGACATCTTCAATGTGTTGCTACAGGTCATGGACCATGGTACCTTGACCGACAACAACGGGCGCAAGGCCGACTTCCGCAACGTCATCATCATCATGACCACCAATGCGGGTGCGGAGACCATGAACAAGGCCACCATTGGCTTTACCAACCCGCGTCAGGCCGGGGATGAGATGGGTGACATCAAACGCCTGTTCACCCCGGAATTCCGCAACCGACTGGATGCCATCGTCAGCTTCAAAGCGTTGGATGAAAACATCATCTTGCGCGTGGTGGACAAGTTCTTGCTGCAGCTTGAGACGCAGCTGACCGAGAAAAAAGTGGAGGTCACCTTCACCGACAAGTTGCGCAAGCACCTGGCCAAGAAGGGCTTTGATCCCCTTATGGGCGCACGACCCATGCAGCGCCTGATCCAGGACACGATTCGCCGTGCCCTGGCCGATGAGTTGCTGTTTGGTCGCTTGAAGGAAGGCGGTCGCCTCACCGTTGAGCTGGACGACCGCGATGAGAGCAAGACCGAGGTCTTGCTGGACATTCAACCCCTGCCCAAAAAAGAGGGCAAGCCCAAGCCAGAAGAAGCCGCAACGATTTAGCGCAGTGGCTTAGCGGAAACCAACACGGTCCAGCATTTGCTGGACTTTGATCTGGTTCATGCCGATCACGCTGACCGGCATGTTTTCCCGTTTGAAGTTGCCTCCAGACATGGCTTGTAAGGCCGGGTTGCTGATGGTGACTCCTTTGGAGATGGGCCATTCGTTGTTCCCGTTGGCAAAGTGCTCCTGAGCGGCGGGGCTGGCCAAATACTCCAAGAACTTGATGGCGTTGGCGGGGTTTTTGGCATTTTTCGCCATCGCGCCACCGGCAATGTTCACATGCGTTCCCCATGAGTTTTGGTTAGGAAAAACCACGCTGACCCGGTCTGCCACAGCTTTGTCTTCGGCCTTGTCAGATCGCAAGATGCGGGCCATGTAGTAGGTGTTGGTGACGGCAATGCCGCACTCGCCAGAAGCCACGCCTTTGATTTGATCTGTGTCGCCGCCCATGGGTGGACGCGCCATATTGGCGACCATACCCTTGAGCCAGTCTTGTGTTTTTGGCTCGCCCAGGTGTTCCAGCATGGCGCCAAACAGCGACAGGTTGTAGGGGTGTGAGCCAGAGCGAATGCACAGCTTGCCCGCGTTTTTGGGCTCGCCCAGTTCCTCGTAAGTGTCAACATCTTCTCGTTTAATTTTTAATTTGTCGTACACGATAACCCGCGCGCGGGTGGAGAACCCGAACCAGGACGAACGCCCGTCTGGGGTGGTTTTGCCCCGCAGTTGCTCTGGGATGGCGTTCATAAGGAGATTGGATTTGACCGGCTGGAACAAGCCCTCAATCTCGCCACGCCACAGGCGGGAGGCGTCCACCAGCAAGATGACGTCAGCGGGGGATGCTGAACCCTCGGCCTTGAGGCGCGCGACAATGCCTGCATCATCGGCGTCCACGCGCTTGATTTTGATGCCGGTGGTCTTGGTGAAGTCGCTGTACAAGGCTTCGTCCGAGGGGTAATGCCGGGCCGAGTAAATGTTGAGCGTCTTGTCAGGCGCTTGCCCTGGTGCTTGTGCGAGGGCCGCGCCGCCCGCTAGTAAAGCGCCTGCAAGCAGTGAGATGGAAAATGTGTTCATGTCAGTTAACCTTTTGAAAAATCTGGGCCAATGATAAATCAAACGCGAATGATTCGCAATAACAAAAATTTAACCCCACTCAAATGCCAGTGGCGTTGGGCGATACTCGCTTTGAGTTTTGGACTTTTGTCAGGCTGTGCGTCCCCCCCTGTGCCCCCGCCACGTGAGGCGCAGGTTGTGGTTGCACCCACACCCAAAAGACCACCCAAAATCGGAATCGCCTTCGGTGGCGGGGCGGCCCGAGGCTTCGCCCACATTGGGGTGATCCAGGTCTTGGAAGAGGCGGGTATCAAACCCACCTTGGTCACCGGGACTTCAGCAGGAAGTTTCGTTGCAGCGCTGTACGCCAGCGGCAAGACTTCATCGCAGCTACTGCAACTGGCGGACACCATGGATGAGGCGACCTTTGCCGATTGGACGCTGCCCATCTTCAGTCGAGGCATGCTCCGGGGCGAGGCGCTGGCGCGCTATGTTCAGATGGCGGTGGGAGGGCGGCGTATCGAAGACATGGGCTTGCCCCTGGGCATCGTCGCCACCGATCTCAACAGCGGTTTGGGCGTCTTGTTTCAGCGCGGTGATACCGCCACAGCCGTGAGGGCCTCCAGCGCCGTACCGGCCGTTTTTCAGCCGGTACGTATTGGTGGCCGGGACTATGTCGATGGGGGGCTGGTTTCGCCGGTGCCTGTTCGCTACGCTCGGCAAATGGGCGCTGATTTGGTGCTGGCGGTCGATATTTCGAGCGCACCGGAAAGCAACCCTGCTGGCGATACTCTCCAAATACTGATGCAAACCTTCACCATCATGGCCAAAAGCATCAACGCGCTGGAGCTGAGAGAGGCTGAAGTGGTGGTGAGGCCTGCGCTCAATACGGTCTCCAGTGCCGACTTTGGTGCCAGACGACGCTCGATTCAAGCGGGTAGAGACGCCATGCTGGAGCGCCTGCCGCAACTCAAAGCAGCGATTGAGGCCGCGAGCAAATAAAAAAAGGCCCCGTCCGGAGACGGGGCCTTGAAGGATCTCTGAACCCGAAGGTTACGAAAAGACCCGAGGAGACAACCGGTAGAAATCAGTGATTTCTGATGAGTGAATTATATAAGGGTTTTCCCTTGCATTCACTCTAAATTTTGATTAACGCTTCTTGGCGGCAGGCTTGGCAGCGCTGGTGGCTGTGGCGGCTTTGAAGTTGGATTCCATCAAATCGGTGGCTTGCTTCACAGATTTTTGAACCGATTCCATGGCATTGGTGGCAGCGGTCACGGCGCTTTTCATGGCGGTCACAGCAGTTTCAGAGCCAGCGGGTGCGTTCAAAGAACTGCTTTCCACCAGGTCTTGAATTTTTTTCTGGGCTTCGCTGGCTTGGGCTTCAACGGCTTTGGTGAATTCAGCGCTGGTGCCATTGGCGATGTCGTACAAGTGACGGCTGTAAGCAGCGGTTTTTTCAGCCAGGGGCTGGAACAGGTTGGATTGCAACGTCAGCAGCTCTTGCGCATCCTTGACGCTCAGGGCCGAGGTGGCCTGGTTGGCCGCGTCAGACAGGGTGGCGCGTGAGGCGCTCAGGTTCAGTTCAACCAATTTCTCGACGCCTTCAAAGGCGGTGTTGGTCAGACCAAACAGGGTTTCGACATTTGCTTTATGGGCGGCCATTACTTGCTCAACAGTCAACATTTCAAACTCCTTAAGGGTAGATTAACAATAATGCTGCATTGCAACATAAATCGTATTGTACGGAGGTCAAGCCAGATTGCAAGTCTTTTTTGCTGCATTGCAGCAAAAAAATTCTACCGATTAAATTCAGGATCAAAAACGCGGCTTTCGCAGGCTGGCAAAATCAGGCGCAACACATCTGTATCAAGCCCAGCAAGCGCATCAAGAAAACACCCGCATGACAACACCTATGTCCGTCGATGAAGCCATCAACTCGCGCACGTCCATTCGAGCCTTTAACCAACAACCGGTGTCCAGACAACTCATCACCGAGTTGATCCAACTCGCCAGCCGAGCGCCCTCGGGGACCAACACCCAACCCTGGCAGGTCTATGTGTTGCAAGGGGCCACACGGGATGCCTTGGTGAGCCAAGTCTGTGCCGCGCACGATGCCCTGCGCGCCAACCCGGCCTTGGCAGCTGACTATCGGGAGGAATACGACTACTACCCCCAAAAGTGGGTCAGCCCCTTTATCGACCGCCGCCGTGAAAACGGCTGGAGCCTGTATGGCCTGCTCGGCATTGAGAAGGGCGACAAAGACAAGATGCACGCCCAGCACCAGCGCAACTTCCAGTTGTTTGACGCCCCGGTCGGGCTCATGTTCACCCTAGACAAGGTGATGGGGCGAGGCTCGCTGATGGACTACGGCATGTTCTTGCAAAACTTCATGCTGGCAGCGCGTGCGCGGGGTTTGCACACCTGCCCTCAAGCAGCCTGGAATGGGTTTGCCAAAATCATCATGCCGTTGATCGGTGCGGGTGCGGATGAGATGCTGGTCTGCGGCATGGCGCTGGGCTATGCCGATGAGGGCGCCTTGGTGAACACCTTCTACACGCCGCGTGTGCCCGCAGAAGAGTTCACGCATTGGCTGGACTAGACGGCTGCGAGCGCGCAAGCCCTAAAACACCGCCATGAACTATTTGAAAGTCGGACTCCTGTTCGGGCTTGCCTGGCTATTGAACGCGCTTGCGCCTCATTTGTTGCCACGCATGGCCGAGCTGGGTGGCGTTGAGTCTGCCATTGCCGCCACGCTGTGGTGCGTCAGTTTGTTTTTGGGGTTTGGCTGGGCGTGCAGCAAGGTAGCCGAGGGCACGATCTTCCCCAACTTCACGCTTCAATTGCTGGTGGGTATCGTCCTGCACGACGCGCTAGCCCCCTTGTCGGTTCAGCTCACGCTGGCTGTCGTGGTCTGTACCTTGCTGGCGGCCATCATTTTGAAATCGGGCGGTGATGAGATTGATCGCCATGCGTTTTTGAAAATTGCCTACCCGACGGTGATGATCGCCGTGGCGGGCTATCTGATCACCTTTCTTGTGACCTACGTGCTGCTGTTGTGGCTGGGACTGGACGGCAAAACAGCCGCTTTGCTGGCCGCCATTCTGGGTTCCACCGACCCCGCAGCCCTGATTCCGACCTTGAAGCAACTGGTCATCAAGCCCGAGTACCGCCGCGTGTCCGATATGGCGGTGGCTGAGAGCGCGCTTAACGACGCCGTGGGTGCCATCTTCACCTCAGCGGTGGCGGCTTTGATTCTGGGCGGGGCCAAGCTGGAGGGTTTGAGTGGGCTGACATCAGGCCTGTTCAGCGCGGGCAACTTGCTGTTGTTGGGTCAGCAATTCTTCTTTGGCACCTTGGCCGGCTTGGTCGGGTGGGGGTGTATGGTGCTTTTCGAGCGCTACAAACGCGCTCACTATGACAGCGGCGCGGCGGAGCCGGTGTATGACTTTGCCATTGCCTTGGGTGTGCCTTTGCTCACCTTCTTGTTGGCCCAGCTGATGCATGGCAACGGTTTTCTGGCCGCTTTCATTGCGGGCTTGCTGGGTAACCTCAACCGTGGCTCTCAAGCGTTTCATGCCTTGATCCACAGCATGGAAACCAAGATCGAGAGTGTGGCCAAGCCCACGATCTTCATGATGGTGGGGCCGTTTGTGGCGGTGCAGGACTTGGGCCAGACGGCGCTGCTGGGGCTGCTCGTCTCATTGCTTTTTATGTTCGTGGCGCGGCCGGTGGCAGTGTTCCTTTCTCTGTTGCCAAGCACCATTAGCCTCAAAGAAAAACTGTTCCTGTGCGCTGTGCGTGAGACCGGTGTGATCCCGGTGGTTTTGGCCGTGATGACCGCAGCCCAGTTCCCGGAATTGCACCTGCTCATGCCCTTGACCGCCTGGGTCGTCATCTGGACGCTCACGCTGCTACCCGCCATCACACCGTGGTGGGCCGCGAAACTTAAAATTTTGAATTAACTTGTCTAACGAAAGAGACCCTCATGAAACCATCCATCCTTGTGGCACGCGCCGTCTTCCCCGAAGTCTTGCAAAAGTTGGCGCAACATTTCGAGGTCGAGTCCAACCAGTCGGACGAAACCTGGTCCAAGGCGCAACTCACCGACAAACTGCGCGACAAAGCCGGGGCCTTTACCACCGGCACCGACCGCATTGACGCCGAGGTGCTGGCCGCTTGTCCGCAGCTCAAAATCTGCGCCAACATGGCCGTGGGTTACAACAACTTCGACATCGCTGCCATGACGGCTGCGGGCGTGCTGGCCACCAACACGCCCGACGTGCTGACCGAGACCACCGCCGATTTTGGCTTCGCCCTCATGATGGCCACCGCGCGTCGCATGACCGAGAGCGAGCATTACCTGCGCGCAGGTCAATGGACGAAGTGGAGCTACGACATGTTTGCAGGCTCCGACATACACGGCGCCACGCTCGGCATCCTGGGCATGGGCCGCATTGGCCAAGGCATCGCCAAGCGCGGTGCGCATGGTTTTGGTATGAATGTGGTCTACCACAACCGCTCGCGCCTGGACGCGGCGAGCGAGGCGGCTTGCAAAGCCCGCTACGTCAGCAAAGAAGAGCTGCTTAAAACCGCAGACCACTTGGTGCTGGTGTTGCCGTACTCGGCGGCGTCCCACCACGCCATTGGCGCGGCTGAGCTGGCCCAGATGAAGCCCACGGCCACACTGGTCAACATCGCACGCGGCGGCATTGTGGATGACGCTGCCCTGGCTGCTGCTTTGCGTGACAGACGCATTGCCGCAGCGGGCCTGGACGTGTTTGAGGGCGAGCCCGCCGTTCACCCCGATTTGCTGACGGTGCCCAATGTGGTGTTGACCCCGCACATCGCCAGCGCCAGCGTGCCCACGCGGCTGGCCATGGCGAACTTGGCGGCGGACAACCTGATTGCCTTCTTCACCCAAGGCAAGGCCCTTACGCCGCTGAATGCGGCGTAATGTCATCTCGCACCGCTGAACGCCGCTTGATGCGAATGAGCGCATGAACGACTGGCCAACTTTGACCCTGATCGCCCTGATCTCGCTTGCCGCCGCGAACCTGCTGCTCTTGCTGTGGCTGCTGTTGCGCAAGCCACAAGCGCCACCTGACGACGGTAGCCGCGCCGAGCTCTTGGGCACGCTCAACGCCAGCACCGAGCGCCTGGAGCGTGAGCTGCGGCGCGAGATCAGCGAATCGTCACGCGGCGGACGCCAAGAATTGACGCAGACCCTGGCCACGTTTCAACAAACGCTGGTGCAGCAAGGCGCAGAAGCCACGCGCACGCAAAACACGCAGATTGATGCCTTTGGTCAGCAACTCGCCCTGCTGCAAAAAACACTCTCAGACAACTTGACCACTCAACTGCAAGCGGTGAGCGAGGCCAACGCTCGCCGCATGGCCGAGGTTCGTCAAACCTTGGAAGCGCAGTTGGCACAGCTCCAGTTCAGCAATGCCGCCAAACTCGACGAGATGCGGGCCACGGTGGATGAGAAATTGCAAACCACCTTGCAGGCCCGCCTGGGCGAGAGTTTCAAACAGGTCGCAGATCGGCTGGAGCAGGTGCACAAGGGCCTGGGCGAAATGCAAACGCTGGCGCAAGGCGTGGGCGACCTCAAACATCTGCTCACCAACGTCAAAACCCGTGGCATGTTTGGTGAGGCGCAGCTTGCGGCCCTGCTGGAACAAGTGTTTGTGCCCGACCAGTACGCAGTGCAAATTGCCACACGGCCTGGCAGCAAAAATGTGGTGGACTTTGCCATCAAGCTGCCCGGCAAGTCGGACAACGGCGAGCCGCTGTGGTTGCCGATTGATGCCAAGTTCCCGAACGAAGACTACGAG
Organism: Comamonadaceae bacterium; assembly: GCA_947374705.1. Lineage (GTDB taxonomy): Bacteria > Pseudomonadota > Gammaproteobacteria > Burkholderiales > Burkholderiaceae_C > CANCDA01. Next base: position 16,553 of record CANCDA010000009.1, read on the forward strand.
CGCTTGCTGGATGCGCAAAGCCGCGCCGATGTCCTCGGGGCGGAGAGCGCTGGCAAAGCACTGGAAGCCCGTATCCGGCTAGAGGCCAAGTCCATCGCCGAGAAATACGTGGAGCCCCCGTACACCACGGATTTCGCCATTTTGTTTTTACCGACCGAAGGCTTGTATGCCGAAGTGCTGCGTCGCCCCGGCCTGATGGAAGTCTTGCAGCGCGAGCACCGCATCACGCTGGCCGGGCCCACCACGCTCTTGGCCATGCTCAGCTCTTTGCAGATGGGTTTTCGCACGCTGGCACTGGAGAAACGCTCTAGCGAGGTGTGGCAGGTGCTGGGGGCGGTCAAGACCGAATTTGGCAAATTTGGCGACGTGCTGGCCAAGGTCAAATCCCAAACCGAGACCGTGCTCAACACGCTGAGCAGCGCCGAAACCCGCAGCCGTGCCATGGGCCGTGCCCTGCGTCAGGTCGAAGCCCTGTCGGACGAGCAATCGCAGGTGCTGCTGCCGGTTGATAAAGACGCTGACTAGTGCATACCGTCAATCCGACACCCGCGCGCTTTGCCCTGGCACGCCTGATTGGAGGCCACATCTGTTTGCACGCCTGCATGGCGGGCACGCGACTGGCCGCGCCTCTCTTGGCCTTGAACCAAGGTTATAGCCCACTGGCGGTGGGCTTCTTGCTGGCCTTGTTTGCGCTGACCCAGGTCTTTTTGGCCTTGCCTGCGGGCCGCTATGCCGATCGGCATGGCCTGAAGCGCCCGGTTCGTTTTGCCGTCATCGCGTCTTCACTGGGTGCCGGCTTGGCTGTGGTTTTACCCATCTTCCCTGTCTTGTGCATCAGTGCCTTGCTCACGGGCGGTGCGACCGGGGCTGCAGCCATAGCGCTGCAGCGCCATGTGGGCCATGCAGCCCGCGACGCAACCGAGCTCAAGCAGGTGTTCAGCTGGTTGTCCATCGGGCCTGCGGTGTCCAATTTTCTCGGGCCTTTTTTAGCCGGCTTGCTGATTGATTTCGGGGGAGGTCTCATCGCGGGTCAGTCGGGTGATTTTTCAGGTTACCGCGTGGCCTTCCTGATGATGGCCATACTGCCATTAGCCTCTTGGGCCTTGATTCGACGCACACCGGAATTGCCCTTGGTGCAGCGCGCAGCGGGCGCCGCGCCGCGCAATTCATGGGACTTGCTGCGCGTGCCCATGATGCAGCGCCTGCTGCTGGTGAACTGGTTCATGTCCTCGTGTTGGGATGTGCACAGCTTTGTCATCCCCGTCATCGGCCATGAGCGCGGTTTCAGTGCCTCCGTCATCGGCACTTTGCTGGGTGCTTTTGCCCTGGCCGCAGCCGCCGTGCGCGTCGTGCTGCCCTTGATTGCCGCGCATTTGCGCGAGTGGGTGGTGGTGAGCGTGGCCATGCTGCTCACGGCCCTGCTGTTTGGCATCTACCCCTTCATGCACTCGCCCTGGACCATGGGCATGTGCTCGGTCTTGCTGGGCCTGGTGCTGGGCTCCGTGCAGCCCATGATCATGAGCACCTTGCACCAGATCACGCCCAAAGACCGCCAAGGCGAAGCCCTAGGCCTGCGCCTCATGTCACTCAACGGCTCCAGCGTGCTCATGCCCATGCTGTTTGGCACGGTGGGAACGGTGGTGGGCGTCTCGGTCGTGTTTTGGGCCGTGGGGCTGATGGTGGGCCTGGGCTCGCGTGCGGCTTGGGGGCTCAGGGTGGGGCCGCAGCACCTAACTGATAGAACTCACGAATAGCATCCCACGCCGCCTGCGGTTCATCGACGAAGACGAAGAGCTTCAAGTCTTCGGGTGAGATCACACCTTCTTCGACCAGCACGTCAAAGTTCACCAAGCGCTTCCAGTAGCTGGAGCCGAACAACACGATGGGTACGGCTTCGGACTTGCCGGTTTGCACCAGGGTGAGAATTTCAAACAGTTCATCCAGCGTGCCGAATCCACCGGGGAAGGCCACCAAGGCTTTGGCACGCATCATGAAGTGCATTTTGCGGATGGCAAAGTAGTGGAACTTGAAGTTCAACTCGGGCGAGATGTAGGGGTTGCCCGATTGCTCAAAGGGCAGGGCGATGCTGAGCCCGATGTTGAGCGCACCCAGGTCATGCGCCCCCCGGTTGGCGGCTTCCATGATGCCGGGCCCGCCACCGGTGGAGATGAACATTTTGTCTTTGTGCGCCAGCGCAGCGCTGTGCCCCGCGACGATGCGGCCAAATTGGCGGGCCTGCTCGTAGTAGTGGGCGTTGCGCACTTCGCGCTCGGCCAGTTTCAGGGCTTGCGGGTCGCCACCTTGCTGTGCCTTAGACAGTTGTTTTTGCGCGTCGTCTGGCGGCAAAAATCGGGCACTGCCAAACACCACGATGGTGTTTTCAATGCCCAGGGCTTGTTGGTCCAACTCGGGCTTGAGCATTTCAAGTTGCAGGCGAATGGCGCGGGTCTCGCGGCGCAGCAAAAACTCGGGGTCAGCAAAAGCCAGGCGGTAGGCATCAGCCTCCAGTTTCAAACCCGCATCCGCGTGGGTTTTGAGGTCGGCCCAGCTGTCGGCCAGGGTGCGTTCGTTGAGGTCGCTTGGTGTTTTCATGGGCTGTCTCCCAGGGTTGATTGTTTTAACAAAGTGCTTGCTATCAGCGGTGCCATCGTGACGGCGTTGCTTGGGTGAGGGATGCAGTCGGTGCTCCAGATCTCATTGACGCCCGCATCGAGGATGAGCGACACCGCACCTTCGGCAAACAGGGCGTGGGTCACCGCCACATCGACTGTGGCCGCACCGGCAGCCAGCAGCGCACGGGCGGCTTGGGCCAGGGTGTGGCCGCTGCTGGCCACATCGTCCAGCAAGACCACGGCGCGGCCCGTCACCGGCGTGGCGGGGAGTTCAATCACGACCTCCCGATCACCGTGGCGTACTTTGCGGCACACGGCGTAGTCAAAGCCATGACGCGCGGCGGCCTGGGCCACCCACTGCGCAGATTCTTCGTCGGGGCCCACCAGCAGGGGCAGTTGGCGACGCTGGTGGATGAGGTCGGCCAGCAGGGGCGCACCGCTGAGCACGATGGCGTCGCCGGTGGGTATGGCCTCGGCCAGTGTGACCACGCGGTGCAGGTGCGGATCCACCGTGATGACCGCGTCAAACAGATCAGCTAGGAAGCGGCCGATGATGTGCTGGCTCACCGCTTCACCCGGCTGGAAGGCGATGTCTTGTCGCATGTAGGCCAGATAGGGGGCCACCAAGGTGAGGTGCGTTGCGCCCAGCGTGCGCGCCGTGCTGGCCGCTAGCAGGAGTTCCACCAGTTTTTCGTTCGGTTGGTGGAGCGAGCGCAGCAACACGACCCTGGCGGGCAAGGGCACAGGCAAGCGCAGTTTGATCTCTCCATCCGGGAAATGGTGGCGATGAATGAGGGCCAGGGGCAGGGCAGTAGCTTGGGCCAGCCGGGTGGCGGCCACCTGGTCTTCTTCAAAGTAAAGGAGCACGGTGTTGCTGGAGGCGGGTGTCATCGGCGTCATCAAAATTCCACAAAAACATGGGACACATCTTCTGCGCGGCCCATCACGTAGCCGAAAGATTTTTGGCAGGCTTGGCGGGCAAATTCCATATCCGCAGCAAAGCCCGCGTGCACGCGGTACAGCACCGTGCCAGCCGCCACCTCATCGCCAAGTTTGCACATCAGGTCAACGCCTGCGTTGGGCACCTTGGGCGCACCCGCAAAGCGGGCAATGCGGGCGAGTTGCAAGTTGTCGATACTGCAAACCACACCTGAAGTCGGCGCCTGGATTTCAAAACTCAGCGCACCGAGTTCCGGGTTTTTGTAGTCAAAGGACTTGCCGCCTTGGGCGCGGATGATGTCGTTCATCTTGGCCAGGGCGCGGCCCGAGTCAAGGATGTCGCGCGCCATGGCATAGCCGTCGCCACCGCGCACGTCGGGGTCGGACTCCATCATGCGACCAGCCAGACGCAAGGCTTTTTGCCGTAGGTCGTTGGGGGCAAGCGGGTCGTTTTCCAGCACGCGCATCACGTCGCGCGCCTCCAGCACCGGGCCAATGCCAAACCCGATGGGTTGGCGGCCATCGGTGATGACCACGTCCAGCGTCAGCCGCATGCGCTTGGCCACATACTCAAACAGGCGGCGCAGGCGTTGCGCTTCGGGCATGGAGCGCACCTTGGCACTGGGTCCGATGGGGATGTCCAGCACCAAATGGGTAGAGCCCGCTGCGATTTTTTTGGACAGGATGGATGCCACCATCTGCCCTTGCGAGTCCAGCGAAAGCGGGCGCTCGACTGAAATCAGTACGTCATCAGCCGGTGATAAATTGGCCGTGCCACCCCAGGCCAGACAGCCCCGATGGGTGCGTACGATGTCTTGCAGTTGCGCCATGGGCAATTCCACGTTGGCCAATACCTCCATGGTGTCGGCTGTGCCTGCGGGCGAGGTGATGGCACGCGAGGAGGTCTTGGGACACAGGATGCCATGCGCCGCCACGATGGGCACCAACAGCATGGAGGTGCGGTTACCCGGAATGCCGCCAATGCAGTGCTTGTCCACCACCAGCGGCTCTTGCCAGTCCAGCCGCTGCCCTGCATCCACCATGGCTTCGGTCAGAAAGTACACCTCTTCGCGGTCCAACTCATCGCGGTTGGTGGCCACCACAAAGGCCGTCAATTCAATCTTGGAGTAATGGTGCTCGGCGATGTCGCGCACGATGGCGCGGAAGTCGTTTTGGCCTAGCCGCTCACCGTTGATTTTTCGGTTCAGCGCACTGATGGACTCGGGCGGCTCGGCCTGCGACACGGTGACGGGGTGACCGTCTGCCAAACCCATGCGGGCGAACGCGTCCATGGACAGGCCCAACTCACCACAGGCCACGATGGACGCGTCTTCCACCACGTTGAGCGTGGCCAGGATGGTGTTGCCATTGGCTTTGACCGCTATTTTGGAGAGGGCTTTGAAGCCCTCGGCCCGGTACACCTCGCAGTCGCGGTGCAGATAGGCCACGTTCTCTTGGTAGGTGTCGATCAGGATGTGGCGCAGGGCCAGTTTGGCAGCGGTGGATGGCGCAGAAATTTCGTTGCTCATGTAGATAGCCTACACTGAAACTCGGTGAGACAGTCGTGTAATTTAATCAACAAAGAGGAGCCAACTATGAATGCCAACCGCAGAGGTTTTTTGAAGACATCCATCGCATCCACCACCGCCGTAGCGGCTGGCGCGATGGCGACCGTGCAATCCGCAGACGCCAAATCCGCAGGCAAGGGCGCACGCGTGGCTGCGCCCGCCATGGCCAAGGGTTTGAAGCTGCTGAACTTTCGCCGGGGCGATCACTTTGAACTCGGTGTGATGACCGAGCGCGGCGTGCTGGACGTGGCCAAAGCAGCGCGCCAGCTCAAGCTGCGCGCACCGACGACGACCGACGACGTGATCCAAAACGGTGACCAAGGCCTGGGCGCTTTGGTGAGCCGCGCGCTGGCCACAGGCAGCAAAGAACTCTTCATGGACGAAGCCAAAATCGAGTACGGCCCCGGCGTGACCAACCCGGAAAAAATCGTCTGCGTCGGCCTGAACTACGCCCGCCACGCGCGCGAGACCAACAACCCCATTCCCAAGTTGCCCATCCTGTTCAACAAATTCAACAGCACGCTCAACGCCCATCGCGGCACGGTGCGTGTCTCTGCCGTGCCCGCAGAAAAGTTTGACTACGAAGCTGAGCTGGTCATCGTGATGGGGCGGCGCGCCAGCAACGTGAGCGAGGCCGAAGCGCTGTCTTATGTGTTCGGCTACGCCACCGGCAACGACTTCACCGCCCGTGACCTGCAAAGCCGCAGCTCACAGTGGATGATCGGTAAAAACAGCGACGGCTTTGGCCCGGTCGGCCCCTACATCGTGTGCGCTGACGTGGCGGGCAACGCCGACAACCTGAAGATTGAGACGCTGGTGAACGGCGAAGTGCGCCAGTCCTCCAACACCAACGACATGGTGTTCAACTGCGCGCAGATCGTGAGCTATGCCTCCAAGCTGTTCACGCTGGAGGCGGGCGACATCATCTTCACCGGTACGCCCGAAGGCGTGATTGCCGGTTACCCGAAGGACAAGCAGGTGTGGCTCAAACCGGGGGATAAGTTGATGACGCGGATTGAGAGGCTGGGGGATTTGGAGTTTTCACTGGTCTGAGGGGGTTTGGCCCGTGCGTTAAAACGGCGCTTCAAAGCCGATTCAGCGGCACGGCCCATAGGCCTTCGCCGAAAGACAGTGCGTGGATGCCGTCGTAAAGCACGATGCCGGTGACAAATTGCGCACCTGCTAACTCGCGCAGTTTGCGCAGGCCTTTGAAGTCACTGGCTTGCACACTGGCTGCTGCCTTGACCTCAATGCCAATGATTTCCCGCAAGGGGGACTCCATGACGAAGTCAACTTCAAGCTGGTCTTTGTCCCGAAAATGCGAGAGAAACCAAGCCTCGGGCGTGATGCTGAGCAATTTGAGCAACTCGGCGTAAACCCAGGTTTCTAGGGTGGCCCCAAAGCGGCTGCGTTGAGTCACCGCCAACTCAGGCGACAAGCGCGTGAGCGTAGATTGCAAGCCCGCATCGAGGAAGTGGATTTTGGGGGCCTTGATGAGGCGGTTGAGCTCATTGCGGCTCCAGGCGGGCAGACGGCGCACCAGGAAAAGTTTCTCCAAGATGCCAATGTATTTGTCCACCGTCTTGCCGTTCAACCCGATTTGCCCGCCCATTTGAGTCAGGTTAAGCAGTTGCCCGCTGAGCTCGGCGGTGATGCTCAACAGCTGGGGAATTTGGTTGAGCTGGTCGATTTGGGCAATGTCTTGAATGTCGCGCTCGATCAACGTGCGCATGTAGGCGCGCGCCCAGGCTTGGCGTCTTGCGGGTGTGGTGCGCTGTTGCATTTCAGGGTAGCCACCCGCGAGCACCTGCTGGGTCATGTCGGTGTGGTCAGTCGGGTTGGCTTGATGGCTGGGTGTGGTTGCCTTTGCGGGCCAATTTTGTGCCAATGCGCGACTGATAAAGTCATTCGGCCGCCGGGCCAACTCTGCGCTGGACAAGGGCAATAGGGTGAGGATGTCAACGCGTCCGGCCAAGCTGTCGGCGATCTGGGATAGTGCCATCAGATTGGCCGAGCCCGTGAGCAGAAACCGACCGGGGCGCCGGTCTTGATCAATCACCAGTTTGAGGGCCAGCAGCAACTGCGGCGCACGCTGCACTTCGTCGATGATGGCGCGGTCTAGCCGTTTGACAAAGCCCAGTGGGTCGGCCTGAACAGCAGCCAGCAGACCCGGATCGTCCAGAGAGAAATAGGCCATGTCTCCCTCGTACTGCCGCACCAGCGTGGTTTTGCCGCACTGGCGTGGCCCGTTCACAAGCACCGCTGGCGTGTCGGCCAGGGATTCGCGCAGGCGCGAATCCAGATGGCGTGGATAGAGCGCAAAAGCAGGAGGATGAGTCATCGTTGTGGCTAAGGTTTTGATGTCGTCTATGTGGGATTATAGTGTCGTCCAATTTGTATTGTTATTTCGTCCAATTTGGATTTAACGCTGGATTCCCGCCTTCGCGGGAATGACGATGGGGTTAGGCGTGAATGACGACGCGCCTAAGTGCTTACCCTAGCCAGCGCAAATTATCCGTAACCTCCCGTTACGTTTGTGTTTTTCCTCTCTATACTGCGTTCAAAAAAATCGCAAACCAAGCTTGCAGCGCCGTTGCAATGCGGGTGAATAAGGGAGGAAAACCATGCAAGACATTAACCCCCGGACGCTGGTCTGGGCCCTAGGCTCGTGCTGTGCGCTGCACGGCAAGCCTTTTGACGCCGATTTGCTGCTCAAGCAGCACGCGCCGCCGTATTCGGCTGCCACACTCATCACCGCCTCGCGCGCCTTGGGCTTTCAAGCGCAAATGCTGAAGGTGGCTGCCGCCCAACTGGGTGCGGCCACCAGCACCACCCTGCTCTTGCTTAATGCCAGCGCAGAGCAACCCGCATTGGGCCTACTGGTCAATGTGGATGCGCAGGCCAGCACCATCACCTGGATCGCCGCAGGCGCCTCAGACCCCGCCACCCAAACCCTGGCCGAATTCAACGCGCACTACAGCGGCCAAGCCCTGCTGCTCCAACCCAACGTGGAGGCCGTGCGCGACCCCGACCAGGCCGAACACAGCGCCAAGTCGTTCGGGTTTCGCTGGTTTGTGCCCGAGCTGCTCAAGCACCGCAAGGTCTGGCGCGACGTGTTGTGGGCCTCCCTGGTCTTGCAGCTACTGGCCCTGGGTTTGCCCCTGTTCACGCAAGCCATTTTGGACAAAGTCATCGTCCACCAGACCGAAAGCACCTTGATCGTCATCGCCCTGGGCATGGCCATCTTCATGGTAGCCACCGCCATCCTCACCTGGGTGCGCCAGTACCTGGTGCTGCACACCGGCAACCGGGTGGACGCCGTGTTGGCCTCTACCGTGTTTGACCACCTCTTCAAGCTGCCCCCGCGCTACTTTCAAAACCGCCCCACCGGTGTGGTGGCTGCGCGCCTGCACGGGGTTGAGACCATTCGAGAATTTGTCAGCTCAGCCGCTGTCACCCTGGTGCTGGACGTGCCCTTTATGTTGATCGCCGTGGCCGTGATGTTTTACTACTCGGTGCCCCTCACCTTGCTGGCCCTGGGCATCTTGTCGGTCATCGGCATCTTGTCCTTGTTGGTCGCACCTGTGTTTCAAAAACGGCTGAACGAGCAGTTCATGCTGGGTGCGCGCAACCAGGCTTTTTTGAGCGAGTACATCGCCGGTTTTGAGACCGTCAAAAGCCTGCAATTTGAGCCCCAGCTCAAAGCCAAATACGCGGGCTACTTGGCCACCTACCTCGAATCTGGCTTCAAGACCAAGCAGATCGGCAACACCTACAACGTCATCGCCTCCACGCTAGAGCAGCTCATGACGCTGCTCATCTTGCTGGTGGGCGCGTGGATCGTCATGAACCCAGCGCTTGACGGCAGCGGCAAGTCGGCTGTGTTCACCATTGGCATGTTGGTCGCCTTTCAAATGTTTGCAGGCAAACTCAGCCAACCCGCCATGCGCCTGGTGGGCCTATGGCAGCAGTTTCAACAAGCCAGCTTGGCCGTGGCCCGCCTGGGCGATTTGATGAACGCCCCCACCGAGCCCTACAGCCTCACCCCCAGCCGCCAAGCCGCAGGGCAGGGCCGCATAGACATGGCCAACGTCGCTTTTCGCTATGCCGATGACCTGCCCTACCTCTACCAAAACCTCAGCCTAACGATAGAGCCTGGTCGCACCATCGTGCTGATGGGCCCCAGTGGCTCGGGCAAAAGCACGCTGGCCAAACTGCTGCAAGGTTTTTACTGGCCCAGCAGCGGCCAGATCAAGGTGGACGGCATCGACATCCGCCACCTGGGTGCCAACGAGCTGCGCGCCACCTTTGGCGTGGTGCCGCAAGAAACCGTGCTCTTCAGCGGCACCATCTATGACAACCTGCTGCTGGCCAACCCCCACGCCACGTTTGAGCAAGTCACCCAAGCCTGCAAGATGGCCGAAATCCACAGCACCGTAGAGGCCCTGCCCCAGGGCTACCAAACCCCCGTTGGCGAGCGCGGCGCAGGCCTGAGCGGCGGGCAAAAACAGCGCCTGGCCATTGCCCGCGCGTTGCTCAAACGCCCCAAAGTGTTGATCTTTGACGAAGCCACCAGCGCCCTGGACGCCGAAACCGCCGAACACTTCGCCAAAACCATCAACGCCCTGCGCGGCAAAGTCACCATGCTCTTCATCACCCACGCCCTGCCCAAGACCTTGCGCGTGGATGAAGTGGTGCATTTGAGTGCGGATGGGGCGCGGCAGTTGCATGCCATGGCACCTGCGGCATGAACAAGCCCGACCTCATTCAAAGTAGCGCCGCTTGTAGTGCGAGAAATGATCAAACAACACAACAAGGAAACAACATGACACCCCTCAAGGACGCCCAAGGCAACCTGCTGACCGGTAGCGATACCCTCATCACCGGCGGGGACGGCGACGACTACATCAGCAGTGGGGCCAACATCGAACCCGGACGCCAACAGTTTGGCCCACAAGACCAATGGGACCTGTGGGGCCTGCCCGCAGGCAGCACCACCCAGACCAGCGGGGCCACCTGGGGTGTATATAAAACCTCAACCTCGATCACCGACAAAGTCTTCATCTGGAGCGGCGCCACCCCCACTAACACCAACACCGCCAGCAGTGAAGGTGATGTGATTGATGCCGGTGCAGGCAATGACTTCATCAACGCCGATGGCCTGACCCAAACAGGCTACCTCAACAGCACAGACGCAGCCCACCACGGCAACGACTTTGTGGACGGCGGCGAGGGGGCAGACACCCTCATCGGCGGCGGTGGTGCGGATGAAATCTTTGGCGGGGCCGGGGACGACACCTTGTACGGCGGGGCGGGCATCGGTCTCGGTCGTCATCGCCTCAAACGCATTCACTCTCTACACAAAACCTGTTCGACATCAACACCGTTCTTCGTGCATCCCCCAAATGTGGGATGGTGTGCAATCAAAGGAATCGATAGGCTCACTGACTTTGGCAACGCCCTGGGGTACCGCCTCTATGGTGCAAGGGCTACCAATGAATCAACTTGGAGGATGTCCGCATGATTGGACTTATGTTTTTTGGTGCCGCCAT